>DIRE01000009.1:0-28938 GCA_002426575.1 Clostridiaceae bacterium UBA5444
TCTAACGGGTGAAAGTCCCGAGTGCGGGTTGATAGTGCCAAGCACATAGCCAAAGGCAAGGGTGTCCACCGTGAGGTGGAATCTGAAGGAAGCCGCAGGCAAACTTCTGGTCTGACGAACAGAAACCACATTAGGCAACGTAAGCTGGGTAAGGTTGCCATACAAACTGAAGCCCTAAACTATCCGGAAGCTTACGGTGTAGATGTGGCAGATAGATGGAAGGAAAGACTGCGTTCTTACCCGGGGAGGTCTCACGAACGTGTAGAAACAAAACGTATGAAGCACGGTTGAAACAAGATTTATCGTGAGAAGTCAGCAGAAACCATAGTACCACGGACAGTCTGCCTGTGGGAAGGGTTGAACTTTAGGAGGTTGATAGTAAATGAATGTTACCAAGGATGGAATAAAACACAGAAAACTTCAAACAGAAGGCTGTCTACAAAAAGTACCTGCGGAACAGGGAGGATATGTAGAAGTGTGCTCTCCATCAAGGATAACTGAAAACAACATCACCAATGCATGCTCATCGACGGATAGGCTACTGGAGAAGATATTGGACAGGGATAACATGAACCTAGCATACCAAAAGGTGAAGTCCAATAAAGGTGCAAGCGGTATAGATGGGATGGAAGTAGATGAACTCCGTCCATATCTTAGGAAAAATGGCTGGAACCTAATCCGGCAGATAAGGGATGGAAAATATAAACCCAATCCTGTCTGCAGGGTGGTCCACTTAGTCCATTTTTGAGCAACATTATGCTGAATGAATTGGACAAAGAACTGGAAAGAAGAGGGCATCGCTTCATACGATATGCTGACGATATGATAATTTTGTGTAAAAGCAAAAGAAGTGCCCAAAGAACACTGGAAAAGATACTGCCATACATTGAAGGAAAACTATTTCTTAAAGTTAATAGGCAGAAAACAACAGTGGATTATATAGGAAAAGTAAAATTTCTCGGATTCGCCTTTTACCGTAACAAAGGAATGACGAGAGTCCGTATCCATCCAAAAGCTGTAGCTAAAATGAAAGATAAAGTAAGAGAACTAACAGCTAGAAATAATGGATGGGGCAACGAGTACCGAGCCAAGAAGTTAAGACAGTACATAATAGGCTGGATTAACTACTTCAAATTGGCAGATATAAAAGGACTGTTAAAAGAAATCGATGAATGGATGAGAAGACGTATTCGCAGGGTCTACTGGAAACAGTGGAAGAAGGTAAAGACTCGATTCCAAATGCTAAAACACTTCGGAATCTATGAAGGTAAGGCATGGGAATTTGCGAATACAAGAAAAGGCTATTGGAGAGTATCCAACAGCCCTATTCTTAGTCGTTCATTAGATAACCAAACGATAAACAGTTTAGGTTACATCTTTTTCTTAGACTATTATCAACGAGTGTGTGTAAGCTAAAGAACCGCCGTATACCGAACGGTACGTACGGTGGTGTGAGAGGTCGGTAGATAAATTAATTATCTACCTCCTACTCGATTTAATTTTATCCTGATAACGAGTCGCGTTATAATTATGTTAAGATTTTTTCCAAAATCGTATTATTATGATCGATTCTAACTCTCCGCCCTTTTACTTCTTATCCCATTGGATACAAATAACACTTCCGTATTCAAAAAAAAATATGTATAATATATTTAGAAATAACATTTTAACAATAAAGGAGTTATATGGAAATGAATAAATACAAAAAGGTATTATGTGCAAGTATTATAATATCAACTAATCTATTTGGTGGTTGTACAAGTAAAGAAAATCCTAAAATCATGGAGTCAACGAAGGTCCCTGTTCAAGGGCAAGTTAATAAACCAGTTCAGACAACCGATACTTTAGAAAATGATAGACTTGGAATTATAAAAGATGCAGATAAATTGCCAAACTTAGAATTTGAGATAAAGAGAAGTCATTTTGTAGAAGTTGATGGCTGGTTATTCTATTATAAGAGTCAAGCCTGGCATGACGGGGAAACCTGGTCTGGTGAAGCTGGAATATATAAGATAAAAATAGATGGAACAGTATGTAAGAAAATTATTGATTTAAGTGGTTTGAGAGATCCATATAAGCATGATACTAAATATATTATAACTCATGCAGATGATTGTTATATTACATCTATAGATACCCTGCAAGTAGGACAAGGATATGTATGGTTTACAATCAGCAATGACCAAATACATAAACAAAATAATTCTCCTGCTAAAATGTATAATGAGCCTATAGGAGATGAATTTCCGGCACAAGCAGGGGTACAGCAACTTTCATTTTATTCTGAAAGTGAATTGTTCATGAGCGATGATTTAGTAGAGCCAATTGTTGGTCAAGTAGTTAGAGATCATTTTGCATTTAATGATAACTATATGTATTGGTATAAAGAACAATATATATGTCCACATGAAAGGTTTGGGGAAGCTGGCATTTATAGAAAAGATAGAAAAACAGGTAAAGTTGATAGAATAGCCTTAACATCTGATAATGATATATCAAAATATGATAGAAATTATTTATTGCAGCATAAAGATGAATTTAAAATATCCTCTGTTCAAGATTGGGAAGTTTCAGGAGATACTATTATGTACAAATACTATGACAGCAGAATATTTAAACAAAAGATAGGAAGTGATGAAAGAGTTCAGATTCCAAAATGGAAGTAATTAATTGGGGAGCCAAAAAAAATAATGCCCCCCTTTTTCATTTGTTCAATAACTTTCTTTAAGACTCATCTATTTTTTACTAATGCGATGTTTTACGCGGGATATTCCCTTTAGCTGTTTAAGTTTAATATATTATTTAAACTTTCTTCTGAAATATTCCCTTTTTTCATAATCCACTTTATTCTTCTATCATATCCAGGATGTGTTTGAAATGTTTCATCATGCTTCTTAAACTTCATTACAGTGTTATTAAGTTTAGCAAGTTTAAAAAGTGAAGTTATCATAACTTCAGGCTCAATACCAAGGCTTAAAACATATTCATCTGCCTGCATTTCTTGTATCCTGCTTATATATTTTATAAGAAAAACAAAGTAAAATAAATAAATGAGCACAAAAAGTATTATGCCTATCCAAATGGGTATATCAGCAAACATCTCCTCATATTTATTCATAAAAAAACCTGTAAGCATGAAAAGAAATAACCCTCCAATAGCAAGCCCTGTTCTTTTCCACAAATGTTTCTTTTTAATATGACCAATTTCATGGGCTACTATTGCTTTTGTTTCTTCTAATGTAAAGTTTTCAAGAAGATAATCTGTAATATAAATATCCTTTCTTACGAGGCCTGCAACCAGTGCGTTTGCTACTTTTCCATTTTTTGTTGGCCATAAAAATAGTTTAAAATTATTAATTCCTGTTTGTTTAATAAAATCTGATATTGCATTAGCCTTATCATTGTCTCTAAATGGGACCGCTTTAAAAAGGTATTTATAAAAGAATGGAATTATTAAGGTCATTAGTATATATACTAAAATTACTAAACCTATTTTAAAAGGTACCCTATAGCTGTCACTTATATTTAAGCTCTCTGGCTCTATCTCAAGAACAGCAAATATAATCATCATTGGGATAGCTCCAAATATCATTCCAATTGCAATATTGCTTATTTGCTCCTTTTGTGTTGTGGTAGTCTTTCTTAATTCTTGATTCGTTTTATGCATTATTAGTGAATCAATAATCAAAATAATAATAGCTAGCAAAAATCCAATTCCAATAACAATAAACATATCAAGATTTTCATTTACCTCTATGTGAGGTGCAATTGCTAAAGTAGATACAAATACCGAAATAATAAATAACGTAAAATGAACATATTTAAATAATCTACCTTCAAGATAAAGTGCCTCTTCAACAGATTGAGTTTTTTTATACTTCTTATTTACAATATTTTTTGTAATAAGTATAAAAACAATGTTAGCCATTATAATAACAGCATAAAGAATTATAATTCCTTTTATTGATAAATTGAATAAGAAATCAAACACCTAGTATAATCACTCCTTTAATTTTAATTATTTTTTAAATTATAACTACCACATGAAAATTACAATGTTACAGGGACATAGCTTTTATTATAACAGCTTAAATTTGTTTTTTGTAGGTATTTAACGCAAAACAATAAAGGAATATATAGCATCATGTAGAATAAGGATAAGGTGCGATAAATTTAAACAATAAAGGAGTCAAATTTTATGAACCCAAATAAGGTATTAGCAGAAGTTAATGGCAGGAAGATAACACAGCAGGACGCATATGCTTTTTTAAATCAACTAGATCCACAAATTGCTATGCAATTCCAATCACCAGAAGGAATAAACAGAATTGTAGATGAGCTTGTAAATCAGGAGCTAATGTATCTAGATGCTGTTGAAAATAATTTTGATAAGGAAGAGATTTTCATATCAGAGATAGAAAAGATAAAGGCAAATGCATTAAAACAATATGCTATGAATAAACTTTTATCTGACGTATCTGCTACAGAAGAAGAGATAGCTAAATACTATGATGATCATAAGCAGTATTTTAAAAGACCAGAGGCAGTTAGAGCAAGCCATATATTAGTTAAAGAAAAAGATAAGGCTTTAGAAATACTAAAAGAAATAAATGAAGGTTTATCCTTTGAGGAAGCAGCAAGTAAATATTCTACTTGTCCTTCAAAAGAAAATGGGGGAGACTTAGGTGAATTTACTAAAGGCAAAATGGTACCAGAGTTTGAAGAGGCAGCATTTAGCATAGAAGAGGGTAAGGTAAGCAATCCCGTAAAAACTCAATTTGGATATCACTTAATTAAAGTTAAATATAAAAAAGAAGCAGGGGACAGTACATTAGAAGAGGTTAAAGATCAGATTACTCAGCAGGTTATAGGAATGAAGCAGCAAGAGATATACATGGGAAAAACTGAAGCGTTAAGAAGAAAATATGAAATAAAGATTAATTATTAAAAACAAAAAGCAAAAAAGGTAATCTCCACATCTATGGAGATTACCTTTTTTGCTTTTTACTCTTAACTTTTTCTCAATGCGCAATCTAAAGTGAGCATTATGTTTGATACGGTTGAAGCAGCCTGTATATGCAGATTATTACCAACGATACTATCTTTGACTGAACTATTTATACCTACCTTACAGTTATTGCCTATTACTACATTTGGGCCAATGGTGGAATAAGCGCCTATGTTTGCATTTTTACCTATATACACGGGACCAATTATTTTAACAGAAGGGTGGATTAGTGTATTAGCACCTGTATATATATCCTTACTTTCTGCGTTATATTCAGGAAGGGGGCATATGCCATTTAAAACATCTTCATGTATTTTGTTATAGTCTTCTATGGTTTTAATATCTATCCAATATTCATCATTTTTATAAGATGCAATTGGGTAACCCTTTTCAAGTAAAGCTGGGAAGGTTTCTTTTTCCATTGATATCTCATTACCTGACTCTATTTCTTTTAAAACATTGGGTTCTAATATATAGATTCCAGCATTAATATAATTAGGTCCATCATTAATATTATCTGATTCTTGTATAAAAGATTTAACATAGCCTTCCTCATCATATTTAAGTCTGGAATAATTAGAAGGATCCTTAACTTCTGTCGTTACAATTGTAACTGCTGCTGATTTTTGTCTGTGAAATTTATAAAGATCTAATAAATCAATATTACTTAATATATTAGAATTAAAAACTATAAATGTATCCGTTAAAAAACCTTCAGTATTTTTAATTGTGTTTCCCGTACTTAGAGGTTCAGCTTCACATATATATTGAATTTTTACTCCTAGTCTGCTTCCATCACCAAAGTATTCTTCAATAGGACGAGGATCTAAACTTTTACTAATTATAATTTCATTTATTCCGCTATTTTTGAGTTTTATTATATTTCTCTCAAGAAGTGGTTTCGCCATTATAGGTACCATTGAATCTGGCAAGCTATCTGTTAAAGGTTCTAAACCACTACTAAATCTATTTGCCATAAGCAGTGCTTTCATAAATATCCCTCCTAGAATAATTTGCTTTATATTAGTTAGAAAAAAGCTCTCAACTAATTCAAAAATGTAATAATCAAATCAGTTGGAGCTTTATGTCATTTTTGATAGCATTTTGCCAATAGAACTAATACCATTGTAACATAGCTTGGACATATTATCAATTTTATCAAAATGTATCTTCCAAAAAGTCTGATAAGTGATAATATTTATATAGAAATTATGTATGAATCTATACTTTCTATATTATTAAATAGCCTATGTTTGTGATAAGATTGCTATGGTAAATTCATACTAAAAAAGTGGGGGTATGGCTGATGAAATTTATGTCCAAAGAAATATCACTTCCATCAGTAGACTTAGATATTAGAACAAAGATAATGGTTCTAGCTTGGCCTGCTATTTTGGAAAATTTACTTACAACTCTTATACAATTTGTAAATACGGCAATGGTAAGCCACCTTGGATCTGATGCAACTGCAGCTGTTGGTATAAACACTCCTTTGATATGGATGATAAACGGAATTGTAACATCTGTAGGCGTTGGGGCAACTGCATTAGTTGCAAGGTATATTGGAGCAGGGGATAAGGATAAGGCACGCAGGGTATCTAATCAATCCATATTAATAGGGATATTTTTAGGTATAGTGTTTACATTTGTTATACTTCTTTTGGGCAATTCAATTCCCATATGGCTTGGAGCCGACAGTACCATTGCTCCTCTATCTGCTAAATATATAAGGATAATGAGTACTACATTTATTTTATATTTTGCTTCATTGGTGGCAGGTGCAGCACTTCGTGGTGCAGGTAATACTAAAACTCCAATGCGAATTAATGTACTCATGAATATAATTAATATAATAGGAAACTTTATTTTAATTTATCCATCTAGAACACTAGTTTTATGTAGGGGGTTTGAACTTCCTATGATGGGAAGCATATCTATTCCAAAAATACAGATTACATTATGGGGAGCAAATCTTGGGATTGAAGGCGCTGCAATATCTACTGCATTATCTCAAGGAATAGCTGGTATTATTTTTTTGGCTATAATGTTTAATGATGATTGTGTACTTAAATTGAGATTAAAAGAGTTATTTTCGCTTGATATGGATCTTATAGAAAAGATATTATACATAGGTGTACCAGCTGCTGGAGAGAGAATAATAGTAAGTTCTGGTCAAATGGCTTTTACAAAGATAATTGCAGGACTAGGTACAGTTCAGCTGGCAGCACATTACCTGGCAAATACAGCAGAATCAATTTCATATATGCCCGCCTATGGTTTAGCAGTGGCTGCGACAACTCTTGTTGGGCAATCTCTAGGTGTTTCTGATACAGAGAAAGCTGAAAGGTATGGATATGGAGCATTTAAAATTGGCGTTTTGATAATGAGTTCAATGGCCTTTGTATTTATGTTCTTTCCTCAATATTTAATAAGGATATTTACTAATGATCCAGTGGTTATATATCATGCTTCATCGGTTTTGAGGATTGAAGCATTAGCTCAGCCATTTTTTGCATCTTCGATTATATTATCTGGTGCACTTCGGGGAGCAGGGGACACAAAATGGCCACTTTATATATCCATAATAAGCATGTGGGGAGTTAGAATTATTCTTGCGTGGATTATGGTAGGAGTATTTGGACTTGGACTTAAAAGTGCATGGTCGGCAATGGTTGCAGACCTTGCTGTTAGAGGAATATTTATATTTATTCGCTATAGAAATGGTAAATGGAAAAGTATAGTCTTAGAATAACATGAAAGAAATCTTTCATGTTATTCTAAGATTTGCAGTTTCTAAGTTCTGATGGGGACATACCCATATATTTTTTAAACTGTGTATAGAAATAATTTGGATTGGCAAAACCAACTTCTTTAGATATATCTGCAGTTTTTAAGTTGGTATTTAGAAGAAGCTGTTTTGCTCTTTCTAATTTAAACTTATTTACATACTCTGTAAATAACTCTCCAGTTTCTTTTTTGAAAAGCTGCCCAAGATAAACAGGGCTTATATTAAAAACACTTCCTAACTTCTTTAAACATACATCTTCATTATAATGTTTATTTATATAACTAAGTACTTGCTTTATAACAGGGCTCAGCTTTATATTTTCTGAGTTAAAACATTCAATAGAATTATCGACTATAGATATAATATAGTTTCTTAACTGATCCATTGTTTGAAGTTCAAGCAAATTAGAAAAAAGGTCTCTATAATCTAATGTTGAGGTCCTACCACAATTATCAAACTGATGAACAGTATTATTTATATGAAAGATTATTTCAATAGAGTAGTTTAAAACATCACAAGGAGTAATGCTCTGACTACTTTCCAAGTCATCATAAACCTCATTTATAAAATTAAATGCATCATCTTTTTTCCCTGTAATAATAAACATTGAAAGAGTCTCATAATCTATATCCATGGTCGTGCTTTTTACAATAGGAGTCATCTTTATAAGCTCTGAATCTATAATTGTGCTATCCCTATGAATAATCTTGTATTCCTGCAGCTTTTTCGCACTTTTGTAGCTTTGGCTCACTTTCAAATAGCTAGGTACTGTGTTTCCAATAGTTATAAGGGTGTTAGTATCCATATTGTTAAGCAGACTTAGGTGAATCTTATTTAATATATCATACATTCCTTCCTTATCTATATCCTCTGTATTCCACCCACAAACGATAACCATATTACCATCAGGATCACAAAAACATATGGTACTGTTTATTTCTTGAAGTACATTATTGCATAGATCATATGCTTTTGAAATTACTTGGGATTTATATATATTATTTTGCTCAGAGTGATTATCTTTATTGCATAGCATCTTTATTGTAATTACTGTATAGTATGAATAATTAAGGTTTATATTAAGTAGTTTTGAACGTTCTTTAAGTTCTATTGAGTCAATCCTATCTGTTAACCATCTATAAAGTATGTTATCCTTCAAAATCTCCATATCCTGTTTGGTGTAGAAATTTGAGCTTGTGGATTTTTGAATCTTTTCTACGGTATTCTCTAATGTGGATATTAGCTCTTGGGTGTTAATAGGTTTTAATAGGTAGTTTTCGATACCAAGTTTAATACCTTCTTTAACATATTGAAAATCGTTGTATCCGCTTAAAACTATAAACTTAGTGTTGTAACCTAGCTCTTTTAGGTTTTCAATTAAAACTAATCCACTCATTTTAGGCATTGTAATATCAGTGATTAATATATCTATACCGCCACATTTTTTTATTGCTTCTAGTGCTTCAACACCGTTTAAGGCTCCTCCGACCACTTCAAGATTATACTTTTTCCAGTCTATAATGGATCCTAATCCTTCAAGTATAAATGGTTCATCGTCTACTAAGAATACCCTCATCATTTATAATCAAATCCTCCTTAAGCAATGCAGGAATTTTTATGAAAACGGATGTCCCACTATCCCTGCCTGTTTTACTTTCAATGCTTAAACCATACTGATGTCCATATATCAACCTAAGTCTTTCATTTACGTTTGATAGACCAATACTTGATGATGGATACTTATCAGGTTCTTCTAAGGCATTTTTTATGGTATCTAGCTTTTCTTCATCAATGCCTGTCCCATTATCTTCAATTATAAAAACTATATTTTCTTTATCTTTGAATCCCTTGACTACAACCTTATTATCAGATGAATCCATATCAATACCATGTATTATATAGTTTTCTATAATAGGCTGTAGTGAAAATTTAGGAATACTGTAGTTTAGTATGTCGTCAGACACATTAATTGTATATGAAAATTTATCTACATATCTTATACAAAATAACTGAAGGTATAGCCTACATTGATCGATTTCATCTGAAACTGTAACTATTGTTTCTTGATTAACTGAGTTATGAAATAACCTTGATAAAATATATATCATATCTCCCACATCATTCATTCCAGTAGATACTGCCCTCATTCTTATTACTTCTAATGTATTGTATAGAAAATGGGGGTTTATTTGAGATTGAAGCGCAGCTAATTCGGCATTCTTTTGTTTTATTTCTGATAAATAAACCTTTTGTATGTAGTCTTCAAGGCTGCTGCACATATTATTAAAACTTTTTGCAATAAGAGAGAGCTCATCACCATGGCCATCATCTTGTATCCTTACAGATAGATTTCCCTTCTGCAATTCCTCCATGGCATCCATTATGCCTTTAGTTCGTCTTGAAAATATTGCTATACCAAAGTACACCAATAGTAAACTTGCAGCAATAAGCGGTATTGTAATGAAAAAGTTAGTATTTTTTATTTTCTTTGTCTCTTGAGCAATATCCCCTTCAGGAACTATCCCAGCGATAAATACTCCATAATCAGATGAACTTTCAATATTTACATAGCTTTTTTTATCTAGCATATGGATCTCAGATGAGCCAAATAGCTTGTTAAAATAGGGATATTTTTCTCCATAGTACCTGTTTGATGAATCATAGATGACATCCCCATCCTTTGTTAACACAAGCAGGTATCCTTTTATATCATCCTTGTATTGATTGTAGAGGCGGTCTATGCCTTTTGTATCATAACTTATAATTATTTGGCCAACATAATCTAGAGTATCAGGGTCTTTAATATCACTTGCCACACCAAATAAGTTTTTTGAAGATCCATCTGCTGGCATATTAGTTAATACGCCCTTGTAACCTTCATCTTTGCCTCCTAACATCTTTTTTTTGAGACTATTAGCCTCACTGCCATATATGCAGTATTTTGAAGCAAATTCATCTGATGTTATGAAAAAGAAATTTTTTTTCTTGCTATAAAGTATTATGTTACTTATATCCGCATCATGAAAATAAAATGAATTAACATAGTTTGTGAAACTAGTTGAGCTATTAGAAGAGTTTTCTACAAAGTTATCAATTCTATAAGTCCAATAATCAGCAGAGTCGAGGCTCAAAAACCTTACAAGATCTGCTATCAAATCGCTATTGCCATATATCTGTTTTAAAATATTTGTAGTTGTGATCCTCTTTTCAGTAAAATAGTTGTTTATATTGTTTATTACCTGTTTATTTATATCAAGTTCCTTTTGTTTAGAAGTTTGAAGAAGGTGCGATGTAATAACAAAGGAAAGTGAAAGCAGGGATACCATAATAACTATAGAGCATAAAATAAATATCTTAATAAGCAGCTTCTTTTTAGAGTATCTTTTGTAAAGTGAAAAACCAAGTTTATTCATAATGTTATTTCACTAGCATTTTAACTAGTGTTATCCCCCTTAAATTATATAAATATATTTTAAATATGTGGATAAGTATTCCAATTATAATCTATTGAAAGAAAAAAAGTTTCATCATATAATATAATTATAAATTGAGTTAACCATAATTACAAGATTTGATAAATATAAAAACTAAACTAAAATCTTTAATTTTTATACTTAATCTAAATTTTCTGACTTTAACTAAATAGACGGAATTGTATAATTTGTGTTATAGATTATGTGTTTTATATTTTCGGGGGTGAGATATTGAGTAAGGCGACTACTTCTAAAGTGTCAAAAGCATCAAGAAAGAAAGACTTTCATCTATTTTTAATGGCACTGCCTGGGGTTGCATGGTTTATAATTTTTAAATATATTCCAATGGGCGGTCTACTGCTAGCATTTAAAGATTTTAAAATTAGTCCAGATGGATTTCTTGCAAGTTTTATGAGTAGTGAATGGGTAGGACTTGAAAACTTCAAGTTTTTATTTATGACTAATGATGCTTATATAATTACTAGAAACACGGTAGTATACAATGTTATTTGGATTGCCTTAAACTTAGTTTTGTCAGTAGCACTTGCTATAGGATTGAATGAAATTCATAACAAGAAACTATCTAAGGTATATCAAACAGGAATGATTTTCCCTTTCTTTCTCTCATGGGTTGTAGCTAGTTATTTTGTATTTGCATTTTTAAGTGTTGATAAAGGTGTTGTAAACAAAGTACTTAAACACTTTGGCCATGAACCTATTATGTGGTACATGGAGCCTAAATATTGGCCGTTTATACTAACTATTATGAATATGTGGAAAGGGCTTGGATATTCAGCAGTATTTTATCTTGCCGCAATATGTGGTATTGATACCTCATATTATGAGGCAGCCATGATAGATGGCGCTACAAAATGGGAACAAATTAAATACATTACATTACCACTACTTTCACCAGTTATGACTACATTAACTCTACTTGCTGTAGGAAGGATATTCTATGCAGACTTTGGACTTTTTTATAACGTACCAAGAGAATCAGGAGCACTATTTAATGCAACTAATGTAATTGATACCTATGTTTATAGAAGCTTTAGGCAATTAGGTGATGTGGGTATGAGTTCAGCTGCAGGATTCTATCAATCAATTATAGGCTTTATATTAGTTTTAGCATCTAATAAGATAGTTAAAAAAATAGATCCTGATAAAGCATTATTCTAAAATAATATCTTTAAATATTGTTTTGTATTGAATGAATAAATAATTATTTAGGAGCGGTAAAGATGAGCAAACAAAGAGTAGAAAAAAATACTGCATATGATACCTTAACTAAAGAAAAAAGGAAGGATAAAAAACAAGAAAGAAAACAAGATTTACAGAGAACAGGCGCAATTTCAAAGCCAGCAAATATTGTTTTAAATATTTTATTTACTTTGTTTACTTTGTTTTGTATTCTTCCATTTATACTAATAATCATACTTTCATTTACAGATGAAGAGGTTATCGCAGTTAATGGATATAGCTTCCTCCCTGCAAAGACAAGCACTGCAGCATATAGGTATATATTCCAAACTGGGGATCAGATGTTAAGGTCTTTTATAACAAGTGTGACGGTAACCATAACAGGTACGGTTATAGGTGTGCTTATGATGGCAATGTATGCATATGCGATTTATAGAAAAGACTTTAGATATAGAAAGCAATTAACTTTTCTTGCGTTTTTTACAATGCTTTTTAATGGTGGGTTAGTACCATTTTATATGGTTTGTACACAGCTTTTGAATCTTAAAGATACAATATGGTCTCTTATATTACCTATGTGCATGGGGCCGTTTTATATAATGATTTTGAGAACATTCTTTCAAACAAGTATACCAGATTCTCTTATAGAATCCGCTACACTTGATGGAGCAGGTGAATTTAGAATACTAGTACAAATTGTATTTCCAATTTCGTTGCCTGGAATTGCAACCATTGCACTTTTCTCTACATTAGATTATTGGAATGATTGGTTTAATGCAATGCTGTTTATAAAAAGTGAAAAGTTATATCCACTTCAGTATCTCTTGATGTCTATTCAAGATAATATGGACTTCTTGATGAGAAATAGCAGCAAATTAACCACAGAGCAAGCAAGCATGCTTAGAAAGATGCCTAATGAGAGTGCAAGAATGGCTATGGTATTTATAAGTACAGTACCAATAACCTTAGCCTACCCGTTCTTCCAAAGGTATTTTATTCAAGGGCTGCAGGTAGGTTCAGTTAAAGGTTGATCACTAGAGGCAGTTTATAAATTATTTGATATAGACATAGTTTTTAAAAAAACATGTTTATAATAAACCATGGTTTAATAAAAAGCAAAATAAAAGGAGGATTTTTATGTTTAATTCCAAGAGCTTTAAGAAAGTAATGTGTTTGTTTCTTACTTTAGTTATGGTAGTGCCATTTGCACTTGCTGGCTGCGGGAAAAAGGGAAATGATATAGCAGGGAAAGATGGAGAAGTAAAAGATCCTAAAGATCTCAAACCATATGAATTAACGTGGTACACTATTGGAACACCTCAGAAAGATACAGAGAAGGTAATGGAAGAGTTAAGTAAGTATACTAAAGAAAAGATCAATGCAACAGTTAAGATGGAGATTATCGACTGGTCTAAATATACTGAAAAGATGAAAGTTATGCTTCAATCAGGAGAAAAAGCAGACCTTGTATTTACATGTTCTTGGGCATTGCCTTATGAGCAATTAGTTTCACAAAAAATGCTATTGCCTCTTGATGATTTACTTGATAAGTATGGTAAAGGCATAAAAGAAGAACTTGATCCTATGTTTATTGATGGTAATAAAATTGATGGTAAGTTATATGCAATAGCAAATAACAAAGAATTATCACCTGAAACAAGATGGGTATTTAACAAAAACTTAGTTGATAAATACAATCTAGATGTTTCAAATGTTAAATCATTAGAATCATTAGAGCCATTACTTAAAGTAGTCAAGGAAAATGAAAAAGATATTACAGATATATATGGTGCAGACTGTGGTTTCTATACTATGGATGATCCTGTAATAGGTGGTAACGTACCTCTAGTTGTACCTTATGATTCAACAGACTACAAGATTCAAGATTGGTTTGAAATACCACGTGTACATGATGAATTAAAAACTATGCATGAATACTACAAAAAAGGTTATATAAGAAAAGATGTAGCAACATTTGGAGGTATTGACAGAGGAAAGACTGATAAATGGTTTGTAAAAATTGAAGGATGTCTCCCATATTATGATGAAGGAGAAAAAGCTGCTGGAAGGACGCCAGTTGTATCAGTACCAATGTTTGATCAAACTTATGTTTCAAACTTCCACGTTGCAGGTTCTATGATAGGTATTCCTGTTACATCAAAAGATCCTGAAAGAGCTATGATGTTCTTAAATTTACTTAATACTGATCCATATGTAAGAAATCTAGTTAACTCAGGTATTGAAGGAGTACACTATGAGAAGAAAGATGGTAAGAAACACGTTTTACCTGCAGGAACACAGAACTATGATGTACCATCATTCTCACTTGGTAATATATTCATACTAGACCTTGGAGAATCAGATCCAGATGATTTATATGACCAATATAAGAAATTTAACGCAGCTCAAAAGAGATCACCAATTTTCGGATTTAAAGCTAACTTAGATCCTATTAAGAAGGAAGTAAGTGCATTTGAAAATATTTGGCAAGAGTTTGGTAAGCTAATTACCGAAGGAGTTGTAGACATTGATGAAGTATATCCAAAGTACATGGCAAAGATGAAGGCTGCAGGATATGACAAGGTTAAAGCAGAACTTCAAAAACAACTTGATCAATGGGTAAAAGATAATAAAAAATAATAGATAAAAAAGAGTCCCCCAAAAGGGTGTTCAACTTAGGAATTTATGAAAACAGGTAAATCTTGACTGACTCCCTTCAAGCTGAGGCTCGAAAGTAAAGACTGCACCCAAGGATAAAACCTTTTGTGCAGTCTTCATTTTTTATACTTATGCTCGATAATTTATGATAGTGTGAAGATTTATGCGTAAAAATGTATATAGTTTCTGAAAAGATAGTGAAACCAGTCTGTTGATGTAAGGAAAAAGCAAATCAGAAGTAGTGGTTGGTGGAAAATAAAAGAACACCCAAAGAAGGCCATCCCTCATCTCGAGTGTTCAGAATTGTATTATATGAATAAGATATTTGAAAGGCTTGCCAACATCTTCTGTGTTTCTATTAGGTGTTCTTGTTGTTGAGATGCGAATCAAAAAGACCTCGGACTTCCTCAATTGGTTCTACAAACAAAATCCCATTTCCGGGAATGCCCAGTTGAAGCTCTTGAAACAAATCATTCACTACTTTATCTATTAAGTCGCTTGGCATAAGAATCATAACTAGTTCTTTTTCTGGTTCGATATCCATACCGAAAAATTTTGTAGTGAATTCCGAACCAGTTCCTCGACCGTGTATGATTGTACCACCATTGACGCCTGATTTGCGTGCAATATCCATTACATCTTCGGCCATGCCGCGATTGACAACTACCGTCAGTTTTTTAAACATACTCTCTCCCTCCATACCTTGTACTGTGTTCCAAGTGCTCTGATTATTGTTAATTATCTGTCCTGCGGTTATTACAGGCGTCGTATAGGCAATTCCATGACTGGGTTCATGAAGCTGGAGCTCCTTGGCAAAAAAATCTAACACTTCTTTTGCTTTTCCTTTTTCAAGTAGAATATTTATGACTTCCTTCTTTTGGCTCTTTATCCCCAATAAGCTTAAAGTAGCACTTTTTACTGTGCCTTTACCAAGTACTATTATCCCGCTGCGAATGTCTTTCTCTTTGGCGATACGGACAAATTTCTGACATTGATGTTCACTTAGGATGAGTGTCATTATCAAAAAAGGATGTTCGATGACCAGTTCCTTCATTTTTTTATCCATGATTACCTCCTATTGATTGCTTTTTTTGAAATAGCAGCCATTGGATGCCTTTTGTGATTTGGCTTGATAGAGTATGCCAAGCAATTCGATTGCTATAATCGGCATCATTGCAACGATTGCTATCATACCAAACCCATCTGCTACCACATCAGCCATCGGAACTTGCGCAGCGATGCCCTGAACAAAGGCAAGGGAGAATGTGGCTGTCATAGGTCCTGAAGCAACACCGCCTGCATCAAATGCCATACCAACAAACAAGTCGGGTACAAAGTAAGCCAATATAACGGCGAGACCAAACCCGGGCAGTAAATACATCCAAAGCTGGATATCAGGTATGAGAATCCTCAAGGCAGACATAAAGATTGACAGACCAACTGCTACAGACAGAAAAATGAGAACCAAATTGCGTTTGACTGATCCCCCGGTGACATCTTCCACCTGATGGGTTAATACATGAACAGCTGGCTCGGCTAAGACAGTGGTAAGCCCAAGTAGCAAAGCTATAAGGAGAACCGGAATATTTGAGTCCATCGAAGCAAGCTGCATTCCCAGCTGAGTGCCAACTTCCATAAAACCGCCATTAACGCCCAACAAAAATACTACAAGCCCTATAAAAGTTAAGACTATACCTCGGACAATATCAATTACCTTATTCTTTTTGTGCTTAAAGAAAAACACCTGAAATATTATATATGCGATAATAATCGGTAGCAGCGTCAGGAAAGACTCCCATGCAATGTTAAACAGTTTGGAACCATATGCATCCAATAGATTGGTGGTAGTTATGTCTGCTTCTGGCAGAGCGCCATCCAGTTTACCGCCTTTAAGAAAAAGGCCGGCAATCAAAACTCCGAGGATCGCACCTACCGAAGAAATACCTACCAACCCAAAGCTGTCGGCTTCACTCAACTTGCTGTCTTTTTTTATAGCGGAGACCCCGGCAGCCAATGCCAGCATAAAAGGAACCGTAATAGCACCTGTCGTAGCCCCGGAGGCATCAAACGCTATGGCCAGAAAATCAGATGATGAGAATAATGACAGAATAAAGATCAAAGCATATGAGCCTGTAAACACATATTTCAGTCTAATATCCTTAATGATGCGCAGCATTCCAAGAGTCATCATCACTCCAATCCCAACGGAGACAGCAATTACCATCAAGGTGTTCTCAAACTGACCAGAAGTTACGCTGTCTACCTGGTTAGCAAGAATGTGTAAATCTGGCTCTGCGTAGGAAATAAAAAAGCCCAAAATCAAACTGACCGTAATAATCATTGCGTAGCTATTTGAATGAGTAATTGAATCTCCAACACCATGTCCAATGGGTTCAAGCCCCTGATCAATTCCGAACAGGAATACCGTTAGGCCTATAATTACAAGAGCAGAGCCGATGAGAAAAGCATATAACATATTCGATTCCAAAGGACTTATGGTAAAATGAAGTACCAGAACAATAAATGTAATCGGTAATACTGATGTCAGTACTTCTTTAAACTTTCCAGTTAACTCGTTCAAATCATCACCTCTTTAAATATTATTCTATTCTGTTCTGTGTCAATTTTGACAATATCGCAGCTATTTATTTTTTTTGTTCATCCACACCCTTCCAGTGAATTCTGATCTAGAACAAACTCCAATATATCATCCACCTTGCAATTCATTTCAATACTCTCAAGGGAAACATAACCGTTATGCTTTAATCGCGTAATAATATTAGCACCAAGTCCTGCTTGCTTCCATATTCCATGTAGAACATTTTGATATTGTCTACCTTTGGTTATTTATAATTAGATATGATGAAAGAAATTTATCGGGAGTTGATAAGAAAAAGATTTTTTTGAAATATTTCTTTAACTTCTTCATTGTCATACTTGTTTCAACATTACAATCATTCCAACCTAAACAATAGAATATGATCTCATTGTTAGACAGCATCAATTGCTGATTGATAAATTCAATAAAAGTCAACTCTTCCTTATTTAAAATAATAGTTTTCATGTCGTCTTCGCAAGGTTCATACTGATATATACAGTTGTTGATATCTCCAACTTTATATCTATTCTTTACATCCAAAAAAGATATTATAAATGGATTTAAAAGAGACTTTTCATATAACTCCTTGTATATATCATATATTTTCGCTTTTGAATTTAAGTTTGAAAATTGCCCCGAAACAATAGTCTTGTTTGTTTGATAGTCTACAATTATAGAATTAAATATCGAGAGTAAAACTGATAATGTAGAATTATTCAAATTGGTTTTTTCGTTAGGATAACAAATCTGGCAATTTATTGTATCATCTGCGCATTCATCTTTATTTTCAACGTCACTATACATAGCAAAAAATTGATATAAAGCAAATTGTATTTCAATGTTATGTATTATGATATCTGATATATTTTGTTGCTCAAATGGAAACTCCGCAATATTAATAGCATTGTTAGTAATCCAGCTGTTAATAATCTTATTATTCTCAATGTGATACCGTTTTATATTACCACTAGGTGTAACTGTTGGGATATTGCACATGCTATTAAACTTGCTAATATCTATTTTATAAATACCGCTCATAATCTAAAAATGGGAGACCAACCGCCAGTTAGATAAACGGTTATATAACCTTGATAAAGTACTAAATTAGTGTCAAGATTATGCCCTATATTGGATTTAATCATAAACATATACCTCCTATAAAGTTTTTTGCATGGTTTAAAGCTAGCATCTATTTAGAATATCCCAGTAAAACGTTGTACAAACTGACTCATACTAATATATTTACGAAGCTTCCTAACGTAGTACGTCAATAACATAATAACATATTGTGTTGATAAATACATCCTATTTATACATAAGTATACAACCTGCCTGTTTATCTTGTCAGTCAGGTTCCTTTATTAAAAAGTTTAAATAATCTTAACATATATTATTAAAATTTGTGGTAAAAATAATAACAGTAGACTTGACATACATACCTGCAGGGGGTATAATAAAGTCAATGAAAGATATAGGAGGTATTGATTATGAGAAACGTAACTATTTATACAAGCAGCACATGTGGATATTGTACTTTAGCAAAAGAATATCTTAATGAAAAAGGTGTAAACTATGTTGAAAAGAATATACAAAAAGATCCTAATTCAAGAAAAGAGTTAATGCAAAAAGGGTACATGGGAGTTCCAGTAATTATAGTAGATGGAGAGGAAATAGTAGGATTTGATAAAAACAGGCTTGAGAGTTTACTTTAAAAGAAATATCCATAACAATAAAAGCGGTTTATAATTATTTTTAAGCAAATAATTAGGAACTGCTTTCTGTTTTTTGTTTTGTATTTCGTATATACATATAGTAGGAAAAATAGGTAAAATGTTGTAGAATGGTATTTAAGAGGGCATATCTGTAAAAATAAAAATATGGCGGTGGGATGATGGGAGCTTTTAGTCTGCGTGTTGAATTTGATGATAGAACAGGCATGGTTCATGATGCAAGCCAAATTATACTTAGATATAATATAAGCATAGTAACTCTTGAGGTCTTACCCAATTTAATGTACTTTGAATTAGAATGTAATGATGAATATATAAAAAAGCGTATAATGCTTGACATGGCGGCAATCCCCAATATAAAGAAGGTTGAAGAAGTAAAATATATAAATCATGAAATTATAAATGATGACTCATTTAACACAATACTTGGAGAAAGTAAAATCATAAAGAAGGCAATACTTAGAGCAAAACTTGCAGCTGAAAGCAACAGCACTGTTTTGCTGCTAGGTGAAAGCGGCACAGGGAAAGAGCTTTTTGCAAAAGCAATCCATCAATCAAGTAAAAGGAGAAATAGATGCCTTTATGCTGTAAATTGTGCAGCTCTTCCAGATACACTTCTTGAAAGTGAGTTGTTTGGATATGAGGATGGTGCTTTTAGCGGAGCAAAGAAAGGCGGGAAATCCGGGCTTTTAGAGATTGCAGATAAAAGTACTGTTTTTTTTGATGAGATAGGAGATTTAAGCTTAGGGACTCAAGCAAAACTGCTTAGATTTTTGCAGGAGATGAAAATAAGAAGGATAGGGGGGTATGGGGAGAAATCGGTTGATATTAGATTTATTGCTGCAACAAACCATGACTTAGAAAAGCAGGTGGAAAACGGCGGGTTTAGAGAAGACTTATATTATAGGATAAATGTGATACCAATAACCATACCCACCCTAAGAGAGAGGAGAGCAGATATACCGCTTTTAGCTGAGCACTTTTTATTGCAATACTCAAAGAAAGCGGAAAAGCCTCAAAAAACCCTTACTGCTTCAGCAATGGCGGGTTTAGTAAACTATAACTGGCCAGGAAATGTAAGGGAGCTTCAGAATGTAATTGAGAGGGCTGTTAATCTAACTACGGAACGCATAATAGACAGCAATAGTCTTTTTTTAGAAGAAAAAGACCAGATATTATTTACATTTGGAGAAAGAAAAACATTGAGATATATGGTGGAACAGGTTGAAAAAAGGGCTATAGCTGATGCACTAGAGAAAAATAGCTCTATAAGGAAAGCAGCTAAAGAATTAGGTATTTCACATACTGCACTAATAAAAAAGATAAATAAATATGAAGATATGAAAAGTGGAAACTAATTATACCAATTGGTAGTATTAGTTTCCACTTTTTTATAGTTATTATATTAGTGGTAACTTTTAATACCATAATACTGACTTTTTAGTATAAATAGCCTTAATTTGGCTGAATTTAATATATATAAATTGGCACGGTATTTGCATTAAAAAGATATAGAAATATAAAAATATTAGGGGGGTTTTAAAATGACTACAATCCAGTATAAGGGAATAACTTTTGGTATACCAAAAGAGATAATGCATGGAGAGAGACGTGTATCTGCAATTCCAGATACGGTAAAGAAACTTGTGGATGGCGGAGCAGAAGTTTTAGTAGAAAAGGGGGCAGGTGAAGGCGCCTTTATTGAAGATCAGGGGTTTTTAAAGGTTGGAGCTGTAATACTAGATGATGTAGAAGATATATATTCTAAAGCTGATGTTATATTAAAGGTAAAAGAACCAATGTTTAATAAAATAAAAGGGAAATATGAAGTTGATATGATGCATGAAGGGCAAATACTTGTAACATTTCTCCATCCAGCTGCCCCTCCAAATCATGGCATGATAAAAAATCTTGCAAAAAAAGGAGTAACAAGCCTTACACTAGATGGGATTCCTAGGATATCAAGGGCTCAGTCAATGGATGCACTCACCTCAATGAGCACGGTTGCAGGGTACAAAAGTGTCATAATGGCCGCAGATAGGCTATCAAAATTTATACCAATGGTAGGGACTGCAGTTGGAATGATTAAGCCTGCCACGGTTTTTGTAATAGGCACAGGAGTTGCAGGTTTGCAGGCTGTAGCTACAGCTAAAAGATTAGGAGCAGTTGTATATGCTGCAGATATTAGAGGAGTTGCCGTAGAACATGCAAAAAGTTTAGGCTCAAAGATTATTGATATAAGCGTTCCTGATGAGGTTGCTGTTGGCCAAGGTGGATATGCAAAGCATCTTCCAGAAGAATGGCTTTTAAAAGAGAGAGAAGAGATAAAAGATATAGTAAAGGAGTCTGATATTGTAATATCATCTGCATTGGTTCCAGGAAGGCTTGCCCCTATACTTATAACAGATGATATGGTAAAGACTATGAAGTCTGGATCTGTAATTGTGGATATTTCCATAGACCAAGGGGGAAACTGCGAGCTTACTAAAGGTGGAGAAATTATAACTCAATATGGAATTAGTATTGATGGAACAAAAAATATCCCAGGAATGGTTCCAACAAGTTCAACATGGATGTTTGCAAATAATATATATAATTATGTGTCATATTTTATAAAAGATGGAACTATAAACGTGAATGCTGATACTAAAGATGAAATAATAGCATCCTCTCTTGTTACCATAGATAAACAAATTGTTCATGCAGGTGCTAAAGAAGCCATGAAGATTGCATAGGGGGTTTAGATATGAGTCCTATTTTATTGATATTAGTATTTATTATTGCTACATTTTTAGGGTATAAGGTAATTAGTGAGGTTCCAACACTGCTTCATACCCCTTTAATGTCTGGAACAAATGCAATATCGGGGGTTACACTCCTTGGAGCCCTTGTTTCAACAGCTTTTGCCGCATCAAATAAAAGTAAGACATTAGGTTTTATTGCTATTGTACTTGCAACCATAAATTTAGTTGGCGGTTTTGCTGTTACAGATAGGATGCTTAAAATGTTTAAAAAGAAAGAGGCGGTGAATAAATAATGGGAGTATATGAGATAGTTGCAATTATTCTATCGCTTTTAGTGCTTTTAGGTATAAAATTAATGAGTTCTCCTAAGACAGCGGTTTATGGAAACCAAATATCTGCACTATCCATGCTATCTGCCATAATACTCGTTTTGGTATATAACGAAATTATAAGTATGCCGCTTCTTTGGGTTGCAATACTTATAGGAGGTATCATAGGGTATATTATAGCAAAGAAGGTTAATATGATACAAATGCCTCAGATGGTGGCTTTACTAAATGGGCTAGGTGGCGGAACATCTGCAATAGTTGCATTAGTTGAGATATTTGAAAGATACGAAAATATGATTTACTTTGAGAGAATTACAAGCCAACTTGCTTTAATTGTGGGAGGTATTACACTAAGTGGAAGTTTAATTGCAGCAGCAAAGCTTGATAGGAAAATCCCCCAAAAACCAGTAGTGCTTAAAGGACATAGCATATTATTGAACATAAGCCTTATAGTTCTTTGTGTACTAGCTATTTTCGGAACCCTTAACAACTATTCCATGATTGATATTATTTCTATTTCAGCATTGTTTATATCTATTTTATTTGGAATACTCTTTTCAATAAGGGTTGGCGGCGCAGATATGCCAATTACTATATCTCTTTTGAACTCATGTTCTGGACTTGCAGGTGCCATATGTGGATTTACAATAGGGGATCCTCTGCTTGTTTCAGTAGGTGCTATTGTAGGTGCATCAGGTATTATATTGACTCAGATTATGTGTAAGGCAATGAATAGATCTTTAATGGACGTTTTAAAGGGCAGTCATATTGCCGATAAGACTTTTACGGGGGAAATTATAGCAGTTTCTGTAGAGAGAGACACACAAGAGGAAAAGAAATCTGTACATGATATTTTACAAGAATCTAAAAAGGTTATAATAGTTCCGGGATACGGAATGGCACTAGCACAAGCCCAATACCTGGTGAAACAGCTTACAGATAAATTAGAATCTGAGGGGAAGGACGTTAAATTCGCCATACACCCTGTAGCAGGCAGGATGCCAGGCCATATGAATGTACTTTTAGCTGAGGTAGATATACCATATGAAAAACTATGGGACATGGATAATATTAACCCTGAATTTGAGGAAACAGATCTAACCATAGTAATAGGAGCCTGTGATGTAGTAAACCCTGCAGCAAGTTATGCAGAAGGCACCCCAATATATGGTATGCCAGTATTAGATGTAGACAAGTCAAAATATGTAATAGTTTGTAATATGGATACAAAGCCAGGATACTCAGGAGTTGAAAACCCTCTATATAATATGAATAATGTAACCATGCTTCTTGGCAATGCAGCAGAAACTTTAAAGAAGCTGGCTGAATAGTATTAAAAAGTGTAGGCTAAATTTTTGATTGCATAATTAGGTTGAATTTTGCTGGCTAAAATGGTAATATTATGTTATAAAGTAAGACCTCTTATAGATTATTTAAAAATTAAATACTTTAATTGTAAATAGCAAATTCATCGAAAGATGGGGACGCAAAGCCACGAGTCTAAAGTATATTATTGCCATGATAGTCGGGTTGCCAATCTTTGAACTTATTTTAAAAAAATACAGGCAACTTTGTTATGCCTGTATTTTTTTAAAGTTCTATATACTGCGCTTTTTAAATAATTAGGAAGGAGAAAAGATAATAGAGAAACTTTATTGGAGGGTATGTAATGAAAACAAAAAAGGTTGATATAAGCCAATGTAAACAAGGAGATATACTTGCAGAGGATATTTATAACCAAAATGGTACATTGATGATAGCAGAAAATACAGTAATTAATAGTAGGATAATACAAAAACTTATAGAATTAGAATTAGCTAATGTGCTTATTATAAGAGCAGATGATGTTGATGATGAAAAGAGTCCTTTTGATGAATTTAAACAAACTTACATAGAAAAAACTCATTCTATTAAGGAGATACTTGACGGCTTTGTTTCGGGGGAGGATCTATATTCAGAAAAAGTGGACGAGTTATCAGATTCTCTTTATGAACAGGCAATAGAAAGCTACAAGCTAATTGAATATATAAGCCAGATGAAAAGTAAAGATGAATATACATATACTCACAGTATAAATGTGTCTATATATGCCATGATGCTTTCAAGATGGTTGGGGCTTAGTGAAAAAGAGACTAAGGATATAATAAAAGCTGGAGTCCTCCACGACATGGGTAAATTAAAACTTTCAGATAGTATAATAAATAAAAAAACTGAAGACCTATCAAAAATTGAGTTAATTGCATTAAAAAAGCATCCAGCCTATGGCTATGAAATAGCAAGAAGTATTCCAGACCTTGATGAAAAGGTAAGGCAGGGAATACTAATGCATCACGAAAGACAAGATGGAAGCGGCTATCCTATGGGACTTACCGGAGATAAAATAAATATTTATGCCAAAATACTTTCAGTTGCAGACACTTATGATAAATTGATTATGCAAAAAGATGGGACCGTACGCACACCATTTGAAGCTTTTGACGAGATCGAGAAAGTAGGATTTGGATATTTTGATCCAAAGGTAATAACTATATTCATGAAGAATATCTCAAACTGCTATGTAGGTGCTAGAATAAAATTAAATACTGGTGAAATGGGTAAGATAATAGCAATATTACCCCAAAACATTTCAGAACCAATAATATGCATAAATAACAAGTTAATAGATTTATCTAGCAATAAATCATTAAAGATTGCAGAAGTATTAAGTATATAGGTTTTGAGGTAAGAAGTAAGGGGTAATAGTTAAGAAGTAAGAAGTAGGGGCTTTAATCTCTTACTTCTTATTTTTTACTTTTTACTTCTTACCTTGTTTCTGTATCTTACTTATTCATGGCAAAAAGTCTATACAAAACTTTCAAATTGGTTTAATATAAAAGCAAATATCAGTGAAGACTGTGGAAAAATACTAAATCGATTTAAATGGAGGAATTTAAATGGCAGATATTAAATTTGAAATAAAGGAAAACATAGGGGTATTATCAGAATCATCAAAAGGTTGGAAAAAGGAGCTAGATCTTATAAGCTGGAATGATAAAGAGGCAAAATATGATATAAGGGACTGGGCACCTGAACATGGGAAAATGGGGAAAGGTACAACACTTACAATAGAAGAGTTAAGGAAGCTTAGGGATATATTAAATGAGATGAATTTATGATTTATTTTAAATTGTATTTGTTATTAATAAATTTATATGGTTTTTTTATTATGTATTATGATAAAAAGAGGGCAGTAAAAAAGAAATGGAGGATATCTGAAGGCACACTTTTTGCAATTGCTTTAGCTTTTGGAAGTTTAGGCATATTATGCGGAATGTATACATTTAGGCATAAAACAAAGCATAAAAAGTTTACAATATTGATACCTATAATACTTATTGTTCAATTATATATACTTATCAGGTTTGTGAAAGTATAGCCAAATTTGCAAAATAAGGAGGAAATGAGGGAAAAATGTAGTATATATAGAAAGGATTTAGGCACTGAAAGCGAGACACCTTTTGTGAGATTCTATTTTGATCAAAATGATAATAATAATGAAATAATTAATTCACACTAAGACGGAGAGTAGAATAAGTTATGTGAATAATATTATAGTTTAATAGCAAAAAAAGGAGCATACGCTCCTTTTTTTGTATAGTATATTCTAGAGATATACTATACAAAAAGAACTACACTAATTCAAATGTTGCATTATTATAGTAGCAATAAAAATACAACACTGGTAATAGTAACACTCAGGTATATAACACTAAACCCAAAAACAAAATATGCAACTTTAATAACTATATCTTTCATTTTGGGTGATTATATGATACAATTATATAAATTTGAAGTTGGAGGTTATGACATGATAGAGGAAAGAGAGCCGGGATTGGAATCAGCGTTTTTAGATGAACTTTCAGGCTTAGCTGAAGGCAACAATAAAATTAACCCGGAATATTACAGCAGATATGGTGTTAAAAGAGGATTAAGAAATGAAAATGGAACAGGTGTCTTAGTCGGCTTAACAAAAGTTGGTGATGTTCACGGGTATATAATAGATGAAGGTGAAAAAGTGCCTATAGAAGGTAGGCTCACATATAGAGGAATAAGCATTGAAGATTTAGTGCATGGTTTTCAAAAGGAAGGCCGCTTTGGATATGAAGAGGTGTGCTATCTTTTACTTTTTGGGGAACTTCCAACAAAAGAGAGATTAAAGGAATTTACTGAAGTTTTAGGGGGCCTTAGGACACTTCCTGATGGGTTTATAGAAGATATGATACTAAAGGCTCCTAGTAAAGATATTATGAACAAACTATCAAGAAGCGTGCTTGCATATTATTCATATGACCCAAATCCTGATGATACAAGTATAAAAAATGTATTAAGACAGAGCATTGAATTAATTGCCGCCATTCCTTCTATGATAGCCTATGGCTACCAAGCTAAGGTTCACTATTATGATGGTAAAAGCTTGATTATTCATTCACCAGTTCCAGAGCTTGGAGCAGCTGAAAATATTTTATATATGATAAGGCCTGATAACAAGTACACAGCTACAGAAGCTGAGGTTTTAGATCTTGCTTTGGTTCTCCATGCTGAACATGGAGGTGGCAACAACTCAACTTTTGCAACTCATGTTGTATCATCTGCTGGTACTGACACGTATTCTGCAATTGCAACAGCAATTTGTTCTCTTAAGGGTCCAAAGCATGGGGGAGCAAATATAAGGGTTATGGAAATGATTAGTGATATAAAACAGAATGTTAAGGATTGGAATGACGATTCTGAAATAAAAGATTATTTAACTAAAATATTAAATAAAAAAGCATTTGATGGTTCAGGCCTAATATATGGTATAGGCCATGCTGTTTATACCGTGTCTGACCCAAGAGCTGTTTTGCTAAAGAAAAAGGCACGTGAGCTTGCAATTGAAAAGGATAGGATGGAAGAGTTTACTCTTTATGAAAAAATAGAAGATATATCTAAACAAATATTTTTAGGGCAGGGAAAGATAATGTCTGCAAATGTGGACTTTTACTCAGGCTTTGTTTATAATATGCTAAACATTCCATGCGAGCTTTATACACCAATATTTGCCGTATCTAGAGTTTCAGGATGGTGCGCTCACAGGATTGAGCAGCTTGTTAGTGAGAATAAAATAATTAGGCCTGCCTACAAAAACGTTGAGACTTTAGGTGAGTATAAGGATTTAGAATCAAGATAATATATATAACGATATAGAGAAGCTTTACATTATTGAAATGGTGTGGAGCTTTTTATATTGACAGTATTTTCAATGTATCCTGCCACGAGGTATATGCAAATAATAAGGATAATAACATTAATATGAAACAATATATTTTTAATCTATAAAAGTATTATAGATTGTTGATAATAGTTATCAAATAGTATACAATTTAGATGTACTTATAATATGGTAGGTGGTGGACAGTATGAAACAAAAAGGGGTAAAAGTATCTATAATAGGGGCGGGTTATGTTGGCTCAACTACGGCCTATGCCTTAATGATAGGCGGTATAGCTTCTGAAATAGTAATTGTAGATATAAATAAGGATAAAGCCGATGGTGAGGTTATGGATTTATCTCATGGGGCATCTTTTGTACAGCCAGTAGATATTATTGCTGGGGGTTATAGCGACACTGAAAACTCAGATGTAGTAATAATTACAGCAGGGGCAGCACAAAAAGAGGGAGAAACTAGGTTAGATTTAGTTAATAAAAATATAAAGATATTCAAAACCATGATACCAGAGATAGTTAAGTATAGCCCTAACTCTATATTGCTTGTGGTATCAAATCCAGTGGATATATTATCTTATATAACTTATAAAATATCAGGATTTCCAAAGGAAAGAGTTATTGGTTCAGGAACAGTATTAGATACTTCAAGGTTTAAGCATTTATTAGGAGAACACTTTAATATAGATGTAAGAAATGTTCACACATATATAATGGGAGAGCATGGAGATTCTGAGATAGCTACTTGGAGCTTAACTAATATAGCTGGAGTTCCAATAGATGATTATTGCAATTTTTATTGCAATAAATGTACAGGCGACTTTAAATATAGATTTGCAGAGGATGTTAAAAATGCAGCCTATGAGATAATAAAGAAAAAAGGTGCAACCTATTATGCAGTAGCTTTAGCAGTAAAAAGAATTGTTGAGGCAATAATTAGAGATGAAAATTCTATTTTGACTGTATCCACTTTATTAGAAGGTGAATATGGCATGGATGATGTATATTTAGGTGTACCTTCCATAGTAGGAATAGATGGTATAAGGGAAATAATACAAGTACCATTAAGTGATGAGGAAAAGAAAGAGTTGATTGTATCTGGAGATAGATTAAAAGATACACTAAGGCAGGGAGAGTTTTAATATTAGGCTATGTTTTAAGTAACTGT
>DIRE01000009.1:29121-31496 GCA_002426575.1 Clostridiaceae bacterium UBA5444
TATGTTGATTGACTTCCGCTGCACGCTGCTACAGTAAATCAACATATCCTGAAGTCAGCACTGTACTAAAACATAGCTATATGCCTCTTTTAAAACACTTTTATCATTATCAAATGTTAATAATTTAATCATTTCTTCAAAACCAGCCCATCTATAGTCAGCTATTTCTTCAAGCTGAATTTTAACTGATTGGTCTGATACCTTTGAAAGGAAAAATACTACTTCTTTTTTAATATTTTCAGATACAAAGTATTCTGTTTTAGTTCTAAAATCGCTAGTCAAAATAATATTAAGCCCTACTTCTTCTAATACCTCTCTTTTTGCGGTATCTTCTTCTATCTCACCTTTTTCTACATGACCTTTCGGAAAACCCCAATGGCCATAAGTCTTACTCTTAACGGCTAGAAACTCCATTTTGCCTTTTAAGTTTCTATATATAACTGCACCACATGACTTTTCAAACTCCATATTTTCCATGTTCCTTTCCATGCTTTTAGTTAGTATACTGAAATTATAACACATAAGTGTTTTTGTAATATTTAATTTATGGGGGTAAGCGTCAAATCCAGCCCACATTTTAATTCATCTTAATTCAAAGTAGAATAAAGACCTCTTTTAAATCCAACATAGGTTATTACAAAATATAAGAAATATATCCCACCAAATAGAAGTACCGAGCTACCTATATAATTAAAGATACTAGAATGAATTCCAGTATAAAAGATGAAAACATTACTAACATATATCCCCACTATTCCACTCAATAGTACTCCCAATACAAAAGGAACCAAATAATAAATACCTATTTGTTTAAATACTATCCTATGAATTTCCTGTTGATTCAATCCAAGCCTTGATAAAATATCATACCTAAACTTATATTTGAAAGAATCGCTAAGCTGCTGAACAGCTAATACTGTAAGGGCTATACAGAGAAAAGTTATTGCTATATAAAACAATACATATGACATAGTGAACAAAAGGAATTTAGTCTCTCCAAGAATATTATCTCGAACAGCAATCCTTGAATACATAGTTATAATCTGATCAGTTCCATAGCACCAGTTCTGAACCTCATCATTTTTAGCTTCCTCTAATTTTTGTAATTTTTGTTGTAAACCCTGTGGCGCTTTTTCGTTAAACTTAGCTACTACAATGGAGTAATATGGCTTCATTGCTATTGCTACATTATCTGGAACAATAATGATATAGTCGCTTCCATTGTGACCAGTCTGAGAAAATGGAATTGTCTCTATTCCAGCAAACTTCATCTTGTTTCCGTTGATTTCAATTTCATTATCGCTTCCAAAACCTTTCAAATAACTTTCTATCTTTTCTTTGCACTGAATCATGTATTCACCATCTTTAAGAGATACTTTTCCTTGGTTAAGCATATCTCTAAGCTTATTGTAGTCACTTAATTTCATATAGGTATCATAATCAAAATAGCTCTGATAATCCTTAGCGTTATTTTGAGTTTTTTTATGATTAGGATGTTTCTTAAAGTAGGAATAGTTTCTATACATATACTGAGATACTTCATCGGAGCTACTCTCGTATATGCTATATTTATAAATTTCTTTTACATCTACATTTTCCTTTACAGTAGATAAATAGGGTTCAAAATCGGTGTCTGTAGATTTATCATACATGATAAAATCAAATGGCAGCTGAGATTCTAACATTTTATCTTGATAATCATTAAGCATAAATGCATAAGATGAATTTAATAAAACCACAATCATCAACACCGTAATGGTACCAAAGGTAATCTGCATAGTGGTTATCTTAGATGTAAATTGTCTCGATAAAAATAAATTTGACCCATAAAATAACCTTTTTCCTCTATTGTCAATATAGCTTGATAGAAAACCAGTTACCCCAATATAGAAAAAGTAAGTGGCAATGACTAATCCTGAAATACTTAGTGCCACCCCTATTAAGCTCCACTCAACATTAAACATTATGATGAAAAAAGCAATAAAATAGCCAATGGAAAGTATGAATAAAATAACCGATATTACCTTGTGTTTTTTTACTCCTGGTACTTCATTTTGTTGATCCATATCTAGGAGCTTACGTATTGTCATCTTTTTTAACTGTCTGCTATTTTTCATCAAAGCCAATAGATAAACCAATAGGTATAGAACAGAGGAAAGAGCCATTGACTGCCAATTAATAGAAACCTTTATGCTCCAAGGTAGATGCATCATGGAAAAAAAGATGGTCTTTAAAATTATTTGAAGTACCACACCAAATACTATTCCTATAATAAAAGCTATAATTTCCAGTATGCTGCTCTCCCTTACATAAAGGCGAGATATTTTCTTGTTAGGTACTCCTATTAGCTGATAAATAGCAAACTCACGGCTTCT
>DIRE01000009.1:31875-32300 GCA_002426575.1 Clostridiaceae bacterium UBA5444
CATAATCCTTCAAAGACCTTTTGGCATTTCGAATAGATAATTTACCTAGCATCTTTGTCACCTACTTCTGGCATAGAAAGCACGTTGTATATTTCATTTAAGAATACTCTTCTATCCTTATTACCTCGATATAGCTGATGAAATATCTTCCCATCTTTTAAGAACAGTACTCTTTTAGTATAGCTTGCAGAAAAAGCATCGTGGGTTACCATAAGAATTGTAGCATTTAATTCATCATTCATCTGAGTCAATGTTTCCATAAGCATTTGAGATGAGTGAGAATCCAATGCACCAGTAGGTTCATCTGCTAAAATCAAACTTGGATTGTTGGCAATAGCTCTTGCACAAGCACATCTCTGCTTTTGCCCCCCTGATACCTCATAAGGATATTTATTTCTCACATCATAGATTCCAAGCATTTTCTC
>DIRE01000009.1:32545-66990 GCA_002426575.1 Clostridiaceae bacterium UBA5444
ATATTTTCTTCAATGGTAAGTGTGTCCAAAAGATTATAGTTTTGAAAAACGAATCCCAAATTTTTCTTCCTAAATTCTGCTAAATCCTTATTCTTCATCACTGTAATATCTTGATCCTTAAACCAAATATGTCCTGCTGATGTAGAGTCAATTGTTGATATTAAATTTAATAGGGTAGTTTTACCAGAACCTGATGGCCCCATAATTGCCATAAACTCCCCTTGTTCAACTTCGAAGCTTACTCTATCTATTGCTTTTGTTAAATTTCCTTTTCTGCCATAATATTTTTCAACATCTAAAATTCGTATCCAGCCTTCCTTCATGATAATCACCCTCTCGTTTTCTTAACCTTATTATAGAAGACTGTGATACCTTCTTGTATGAGTTAAGCTTAACCGAATCTTAAGATTTCGTAAGATTATCTTTATCCATCATATAAAAATCATCTTTTGGAAAGAATAATGTAAATGTACTTCCCTTTCCCACTTCAGATTGAGCACTTATTATAATTCCCATTTGATTACACAACTTTTTACATAGATAAAGTCCAATTCCCGTTGCCTTATTGTGATTTCTTCCTGCATCGCCGGTAAACCCTTTGTCAAAAATTCTTGGGAGATTATCTTTGGAAATTCCAATACCATTGTCTGCAACCAAAAGTTTTATGCCACTTGAGTTTGGGATAGCTTCTATTTTAACATGCCCTAATTTATCTTTATTCTGATACTGGGCCGCATTGATTAAAATCTGGCCGAGGATGAAAAGCAGCCATTTAGAGTCAGAATATACCCAAGTATCTCCAATGTCTATATCAACTGAGATATTTCTTTCAATAAAATAATCCTTATTATATCTAACTGCATCGTAAACGTTCTTCTTTAAATCCACTTTTTTAATCAAATAATCCTGATATACTTGGCCCGAACGAGCAAAGTATAAAACCTCTTCAACATCTTTTTCAATGTTTTTTAGCTGCCTCTTTACCTTTCGTTTAAGCTCACCTTCCATGCCATTGCTAATAAGCTCCAATGAAGTTAAAGGGACCTTAGCTTCGTGCACCCAGTTTACCATATAATCCGCTAACTCCTTCTTTTCATCTTCTTTCTGTCTCAATTCTTCAAGGAAAAGTTTATTAAGCCTTCTTATAATAAAGTAATAAAAACGGTCATCATATCTTGGAGACTTCTCCATTACATCAGCTAGAAGCAAAGGCTCTTTCAATTCCTTCAACTGTTCCTCTATTCGTCGAAAAAATCGACTTCTTCTATGATAATCCATCAATAAGTAGACAAAGATAAAGGATACCCAAGTCCCATCTATTAATAAAATACCCTTAGTATGAATCCCCAAAAGCTTAAGATAAAAGGATAATAGGAGTAATCCAATTAGATTAATACATATCAATATTAGCTTATCCTCCACATAATCAAACCATTTCACGTTAAGCTCCCCCTTATCCACAGCGATACCCTAGATTTCTCTTAGTTTGGATGATTTCAGGCGCATGGATTTCCTTAAGTTTTTTCCTGATCCTAGAAACATGAACACTTAAAGTATTATCATCTATAAAAACTGAATTATCCCATAAAAAGTCCATTAAATCATCCCGTGAAACATACTCTCCTTGATTCAGAAATAGATAATGGAGAATCTTAATCTCATTATGTGTAAGATCCATACTATTATCTTTGTATTCTATGGTAGCGGACAATATATTTAACTTCACTCCATCACAATACAGTATACTAGAATCCTCCTTTGATGAAGAGGTCCTCTTTAAAACTGCTCTTATTCTAGCTAAAAGAATTGGTGCTTCGTAAGGCTTTGAAATAAAATCGTCTCCTCCCATGGTCATACACATGAGCTCGTTCATGGAACTATTCTGTCCCGTTATAAAGATAATAGGAACTTGGGACTTTTTTCGTATTTCCTTACAAATCTGAAGGCCATCTATACCTGGAAGCCCAAGGTCAAGTAAAATGAGATCTGGATTTTCTTCCTTAATCTGCTGGGGAATGGAATTAAATTCCTTTACTATGAAGACTTCGTAGAGCTCATTTTTTAAGATTATTTCTAACTCCTCACATATAGACATGTCATCTTCAACAATTGCTATTTTCACCTTAATTCCTCCATTTGTCTAACGCCCAAATATTTACTTCTACAAAAATTATAACACATGAATGTTTTTGTAATATTTAATTTATGAGGTGTTATAGTATAATTGAGTAAAGAGCGGTTAAATAATTATAATACTAAAATATAAAGCCAGCTATCATTTATTAGTTATCAGTATCGCAAAATATTATAAGCTAATGAAGTGTGTTTTATGTACGACGAATACTAAACTAAAATACGGAGCGTGAGAATATGCGATATTTTTATGAAAGAGTAGAAAATGATGAAGGACTTCCAATTAAAGCTATTGTACACAGTGTAGATGGAATAGATTTGCATTGGCACAATGAGATGGAGATTATAATAGTATTACAAGGCTCGGTTAATATAAGAGTTGGAAATGAATTGTATGAACTTGGTGAAAATGACTTAATACTAATAAACAGCAATGAAGTGCATAATACAAGCAAAACAAAGGAGCAAAATGTTTTATTGGCACTGCAGTTAGATCTCGGGTATTTTTCTGCTTACTACCCTAAATGTAATAGAATAGTATTTGACTGTAAGTCATCTCTTTATAAAAATAAAGAACAAGAACGTTTTGATATAATAAGGCATTACACAGCTAAAATAGTATGGGAGCTTAATAAAAAGGAGAAAGGGTATCAGCTTATAATAGGAAGCGATGTAAATTTACTTGCAGCCTATTTAGTGAATAACTTTGATTATTATTTTGTAGAAAATGAATCGATAGGTAACAAGGATGTAAATAGGCTTCAACGTATTACAAGTTATATAAACGAGAATCTAGAAAAAGATGTATCCCTTAAAGAAATAGCAGAGAGGGAACAGCTTAATTCCTATTATTTATCTCACTTTATAAAAGAAAAGATGGGAATGTCGTTTCAGAAGTATTTGAATATTGTGAGGCTTGATAGGGCTGTTGAACTATTATTAGATCCTGACAAAACAATAACAGAAATATCTTTTGCCAGCGGTTTTTCTAGCACTAAAGCATTTAACAATAAGTTTAAGGACACATATGACTGCTCACCTACAGAGTATAGAAAACGGAATGGTTCAAATACTTCTAATGAAGATATAGATAAAAGTACAAGCTCTATGGGGGAGAAGAGCAAGACATATTTAGATGTTGACAGAAGTGCAGCGTTTAAAAGGTTATTTACTTATTTAAAGCCTTTAGACAATAAAGTGGATTATGAAAATGAGGGAATTAGTGGCAAAGAGGTTATAGAGGTAAATGCAAATAAAAATAGTAGGGGGGTAGCTTATAATCCTTATTGGAAAAAACTAACCACTTTTGGAAGGGCTGCAGAGGGTTTGAGAAAAGGTTGGCAGAGTCAACTTAAAGATATGCAAAGTGAAATTGGATTTGAATACATTAGATTTCACGGAATATTTTCTGATGATATGATGGTTGTAAACATAAATGAAGAGGGTAATATTGTATATAACTGGTCTTACGTAGATGAACTATTTGATTTTTTTAAGGAGGTAAATATTAAGCCATTTATTGAATTAGGGTTTATGCCCTCAGAGATTAAAAAAAGTGATGAAACGGTGTTTTGGTGGAAAGCCAATATATCAGGGCCAAGAGATATTAAGCTGTGGACAAATTTAGTAGTTGAATTTATAAAACATTGTATAAATAGATATGGCCTAGAAGAAGTTAGTACGTGGTATTTTGAGGTTTGGAATGAACCAGATTTAGAATATGTATTTTGGGCCGGGGGAAAAGAAGAGTACTTTGAGTTTTATAAGCAGACAGCATTAGCTATTAAATCAATTTCTGATAAGTTAAAGGTGGGAGGGCCTTCTGTAGTATACCAAGTACTTTCAGATAATACTTGGTTTGAAGACTTCTTGTCATATTGTAGCGATCAAAACGTCCCCATAGACTTCATATCTTTACACATATACCCGGAGTATTATTCAATAAAAACAGATATCCAAGACGTAAAAGGGATTATGGAACAAATGAAGGATCCTAAAGAAGTATTAAAGTGTTTAAAAGACACGGAAAAGGTTTATTTTGGAAGGAACCATACTCATGACTCATTAGTCTCAGCTAAAGATAAAATAAATAAGTCTAAAATTAATACTCTAGAAATTCATATAACAGAGTGGAATGCATGTTCTTATAGCCGAAATTTAGTTAATGATACATGCTTTGTGGCAGCCTTTATTATAAGCAATATTTTAGACTGTATAGGAAAAGTAGATTCTATGGGATATTGGACATTTACAGATAGCATGGAAGAATTAAAAATTGGGGTTTCAGAATTTCATGGCTGTTTTGGATTAATTAACAAAAGTGGATTAAAAAAGCCTTCCTATTATGCATACTATTTATTATCAAAATTAGGAGATGAAATAATTAGTCAGGGTGATGGTTATATAATCACTAGAAAGGGCGAAAACATACAGATATTAGCATGCAATTATGCATATTTTGATGATTTGTTTTTAAATGGGGATACTTCTGCACTAACTGAAACAGAAAGGTATTTGGTATATGAACCAAAACCAGATAAAGAAATTAACATAAGTATTAAGGAGATTTCAGGTAATTTTAAAATAACAAAATACAAATTAGATAGAAAAAATGGCTCAGTATTTGATGAATGGCTAGACATGGGTGCTCCAGAGAATATGACGAAAGAAGAACTAAACTACCTTAAGGGAAAGGCAAGGCCCAAAATGACTATAAAATATTTAGAATTAAATGGTGAGTATAAAGAGAAACTATATATACCAGTACATGGTGCCCAGCTTGTGATGTTAGAAAAAAGATTTTAGTAGTTTTAAAAAGTCAAGCAATATTCATAAAACCATCACATTTGCATGAGATAATATTCTAAATATAATGTATTAAGGTGGTTAGTTATGTATAAGATCCTTGTTGTAGATGATGAACCTAAAATAAGAGAGCTGATTAAAAAGTATGCAATCTTTGAGGGACATGATATAGTTGAAGCTGGTAATGGTATGGAAGCAATAGATATATGCCGAGCCCAAGATTTTGATATTATTATTCTTGATATTATGATGCCTGAGCTAGATGGATTTTCTGCTTGCAGAGAGATACGCAAAACAAAAGACACACCAGTTCTTATGCTGTCTGCAAGAGGTGAAGAATATGATCGGATACATGGATTTGAGCTTGGTGTTGATGACTATGTAGTAAAGCCTTTTTCCCCAAAGGAGCTTATGATGCGTATTGATGCCATTATAAGACGTTCAAATAAGAATAATATTCAAGACCTAAAAGAAATAGTATCCTTTGAGGGACTTACTGTTGATTTTACAGGTAGGATTGTGTATATAGATGGTGAGAGAATTGAAATGTCGCCTAAAGAATACGATTTGTTCTTTTATATGGTGAAAAATCGGGGACGTGCTTTGACAAGAAAGCAGATAATAACTGATGTTTGGGGATATGATTTTTATGGCGATGATAGGACACTAGATACTCATATAAAACTAATGAGAAAAAGTTTGGGTAAGTATAGCAACTTTGTTGTTACCTTACGAGGGGTGGGTTATCGCTTTGAAACCAAACCATAAAAGATTAAGTATAAAATGGAGATTGTTTATTTATTTATCTATCTTTGTAGCAGCAACTCTTTTGCTGCTTTGGCTTTTTCAGGTAGTACTTCTTGATAGTTTTTACAAGGCCATAAAAGTAGAGAATATTAAGTTTTCCGCAGATAATATTGCTAAAAATATAGATGATACTAACACTAACTTACAGGAGCTTGTAAAAAAAATAGCACAAAACAACGATATGTGTATAATTGTTGCTGATGAAACTGGCAAATGGTTATACTCTGCTGAGGTTATGCCTGGATGTACAATTCACAGAATGTCACTTAGGGAGTTTTTTAGTTTTGTGGAACATGCACAGTCAAAAGGCGGTACATATTTAGAACAATCTAAAATAGGCAATATGAAGGGCGAATACCATAACAATAATAATGATAGGTTTTCAAGGATTATCCATCCGCCCGATAGGGGCATGGTTGAGAGCATTATATATACAAAGCTTGTAACCCAAAAGGATGGTACTAAAATTGTTATATTATTGAATGCAATTATTACGCCTGTTAATGCAACAGTACAAACTATTAGAGTGCAGTTAATATTTGTTACTATAATAATGCTTGCTTTTGCATTGATTTTAGCACTTATAATATCAAGAAAAATTTCAAAGCCAATTATAAAAATTAATAATTCCTCAAAAGAACTAGCAACAGGTAATTACAATGTACATTTTGACAGCAGTGGATATAAAGAAATTGGTGAGCTTGGTGAAACCTTGAATTATGCGGCTGATGAGCTTTCTAAAACAGAAAATCTACGCAAAGAACTTATTGCAAATATCTCTCATGATTTGCGTACACCACTTACTTTGATAACAGGATATACAGAGATAATGCGCGATTTACCAGGGGAAAATACGCCAGAAAATTTACAAATTGTTATTGATGAAGCAAAAAGGCTTCAAACTCTTGTAAATGATATGCTAGATATATCGAAACTAAGGTCAGGTGTAAACGAGCTTAATATTAGTGAATATAACCTTACAGAGAGTGTTAGAAATATACTGAAAAGATATGCAAAGCTAATAGAGCAGAATGGTTATACCATTAAATATATTTATGATTCAGATGTTATAGTAAAAGCAGATGAGATCAAAATTTCACAGGTAATATATAATCTTATGAATAATGCCATAACTTATACTGGTAAGGATAAATTAGTAATTGTCTGTCAAAGTATAGAAAGTGGAAAGGTAAAATTGGAGATAATAGATACAGGTGAAGGAATACCTCAAAATAAGCTAAAAGATATATGGGAAAGATATTATAAGGTTGACAAAGAGCATATACGGGCACAGATAGGTACGGGACTTGGACTTTCCATAGTTAAAACTATTCTTGAGATGCACAACGCCCCATATGGTGTTCAAAGTGATATAGGACAAGGCAGTATATTCTGGTTTGAGTTGGAAACTAAATAGGTGATAAAGACAGACAGTTAAAAAAAGACTGTCTGTCTTTATGTAAAAAATTCACACAATGTTCAGGTTAAGAACAAGAATTCATCAGATAGGAAGGCTAGAATATGAACATCAGATGAAAGGAGCATGTTGAGATGTATATTTTAAAAAATGCACTTAAAAGTATTTCAAGATCAAAGGGTAGAAATATACTTATAGGAATAATAGTTGTAGTTATATCGATTTCAAGCTGTATCACTCTATCAATTAAAAACGCAGCAGCAAAGGCTGAAGAGCAGGGGCTTGAATCGCTTAGTATAACAGCACAGATATCACTAGATAGACAAAAAATTATGAAAAAGGCGCAAACAGATGGAACTGATATGCGTGAGTTAATGGGGAATTATTCAGAACTGCCCATTAATGAACTCAAAAAGTTTGCTGCATCTGATTATGTTAAAGATTTTTATTATACAATGACTAGTTCTATAGATGCAAATGGTGATTTAAAACCTGTCAATACTAATACATCAAGCAGTACTAACTCAAACAATAACAATAACAGTAATAGACAATTTCCTAATAACGGTAGAGAGATACCTGGGGGAATGGGCAACCAAGGGGACTTTACTATCACTGGTTACAGTTCAGAAGATGCAATGACAAATTTTATAAATGGCACTTGTAAAATAACAGATGGTGAGATGTTTGATGTAAATAAATCAGATATGGTTTGTATAGTTAATGATGATCTTGCAACATTTAACGGCTTAAAGGTTGGTGATAAAATAACACTTGCAAATCCTAATGTTGATACCGAAACCTATGAGTATACTATTGTAGGTATATATAAAAATTCAAACTCAGATTCTACAAATAATAACGGTATGAGGTTTTCAACAGCAATGGATCCTGCTAATCAGATTTATACAAGTTATAATACTCTTAAGTCCGTAATTGATAAATCTGCAGCAAGTGCTACAACTGAAACTGACAAAGAGACGGGGAGAACTAATACTACAGCTCTTAGAAATCAAGTTTTAGGAACATATGTATTCCCTGATATTGCAAGCTACGAAGCATTTAAGACTAATGCAAAAATTATGGGGCTACCTGAATATTATACAATTAATTCTACTGATGTAACTAACTATGAGCAGAGCCTTGTTCCTCTTAAAAATCTTAGCAGTTTTGCAACATATTTTCTTTTAATAGTACTTGCAGTCGGTGGCATGATTCTTATAGTATTCAATATTTTCAACATTCGTGAGAGAAAATATGAGGTTGGTGTTTTAACTGCTATTGGCATGAAAAAGGGTAAAGTTGCAATACAGTTTGTTACAGAGATTTTTCTGGTAACTTTAATAGCAATCATAATAGGAACCTCTGCAGGCGCAATAGTTTCTGTACCAACAGCTAATAAGCTGCTTGACTCACAAGTAGCTGCACAGCAGGTACAGTTGCAGCAGCAGGATAGAAACTTTGGTAGAGCATCTTTTAATAATCAGCAAGAAAGCAGATCTAATGGAGTTATGCCTAATGGATTTAGGAATCAAACAATAAGTTATATAAATCATGTAGATGCAATAATTGATATTAAGGTAGTAGGTGAGCTTTTGGGAATAGGAATATTATTGACAATTATATCAAGCTCTGTTGCAGTTATATTTGTTTTAAGATATGAACCACTCAAAATCTTATCAGAGAGAGCATAAGGGGGCTACAATAATGTCTATATTAAAACTTGAGAATTTAACATATTCATATGATAGCAGCAAAACAAAGGTGTTAAATGATATTACCTATGAGTTCGAGAAAGGAAAGGTTTATGCAATTGTAGGAAAGTCAGGTGCAGGTAAAACGACACTGCTCTCACTTTTGTCGGGATTAACAACTCCTACATCAGGCAAGATTATGTTTGATAACAAAGATATTAGCAAGATAGATCGCTATAAATACAGAAGTCAATGTGTAGGCGTTATTTTCCAAAGCTTTAATCTATTGCCTCACCTTACTGCTGTTGAAAATGTGGTATTATCTATGGATATATCTCATAAAAAGATAAAACACAAAAAAGAGAATGCATTATCTTTATTATCGAAAGTTGAAATAGATGAGAATAAAGCAAAACGCAGAATATTAAAGCTTTCTGGTGGAGAACAGCAAAGGGTTGCAATTGCAAGAGCACTGTCATACAATCCAGATATTATTCTTGCAGATGAGCCTACTGGAAATCTTGATTTAGAAACTCAAGATGAGGTAATAAGCATTTTTAAAAAATTAGCTTATGAAGAGAGTAAATGCGTTATTATTGTAACTCATTCACCTACTGTTGCAGAAAGTGCTGATGAAAGGTATTTGCTTTCTTCTATAAATTGAGTAAACAAAAAAGTTAAAACAGCTTAGGCCATTGAAAGTTAATAGCTTAAGCTGTTTTTTAATTTACTTTTTTACATAGTAATCCACTTATGATAGAATCTATATAAAAGTTATGGAGAAGAGGCTTTTGATGATGTACAAGTACGAGCTTATCAATCATGAGGAAAGACTTCCTATAAAGATATTTTTGCATAACATAAATAAATATCCCATCCACTGGCATGAGGATATGGAGATTATTTTTGTGCTAAATGGCAGAATTAAAATAACTGAAGGACATAAGGAATATGTGCTAAATGAAGATGATATTATACTTATAAACAGCAATGTTATGCATTCTAGTGAGTATATTGAACAAAATACTACACTCGTTATGCAAATTGATACCATGTTTTTTAATAACTATATTGACAACTTTTCTGAGATTATATTTGATTGTAATACATTGTCAGGGGACGGAAAGGACAAACAGAGATTTGACGATATACGAAATACACTTGCAAGGATAATGATGGTTGTTCATAAAAAAGATGGCGCCTATGTAGTAAAAGCCCAGGAGCTGATCTTTAAGCTTATAGGGCTTCTTATTTCTAATTTTCAGGTGGTGGAAAACAAACCTCTATTTGTAAAACCTAAAAAGCCTAATCAGCGATTGAAGCGGGTTGTGCAATATATAAATGAGCATTATATGGAGGATATATCCCTGCAGACAATAGCAGGCATAGAAGACTTAAGCCCACAATACATCTCAAAAACTTTTAAGGAAGGCATGGGAATATCCTTTATAAAGTACTTAACTTCGGTTCGGCTCAAAAAATCAATGGAAGGCTTGATATACACTAATAATAATGTACTAGATATTGCTATAGAATATGGCTTCCCCAACTCAAAATCATATTATAAAGCGTTTAAAGAGGCATTTTCCATGACACCAAGCGACTACAGGAAACTATACCAACAGACTCCCTATGATAGTTATGAGCAGGACAAATTGAACTATTTCAAGCTTAACCCTCATCAGGCATATAAACATCTTATAAAGTACCTACCATCTACTGATGATACACCTAGCGATACTCAAAAGAGGATTACTTATGAGCTTAGGGTTAACAAACCAGGGAGGAAATTAAAGCATACATGGAGTAAAATGATGACTTTTAGTCGTGCAGCAGAAGGCCTCAGGGCGGAATTTCAGAGGCAGATGATGGAGGTACAAAAAGAAATTCCTTTTGAATATGTGCGCTTTCATGGAATATTCAATGATGATATGATGGTGTATAACGAATATGAAGATGGCACTCCATACTATAACTTCACTTATGTGGATGAGCTATTTGATTTCTTTATGAAATGCAATATAAAACCTTTTATAGAAGTAGGCTTTATGCCTGAAAAGCTTGCATCAAATAAGGATCAATATATTTTCTGGTGGAAGGGCAATGTAAGTTATCCAAATGAAATAAATAAATGGCTTGGTCTGGTTAAAGCTTTTATAATGCATTTAATACAGCGTTATGGAAGAGATGAGGTTTTAAGTTGGTATTTCGAGATTTGGAATGAACCAAACATAGACAATGTTTTTTGGTTTGAATCAAAGAAATGTTTCTTTGATTTCTTCAGCAAGACTTTTTTTGCAATAAAAAGTGTTGATCCAAATCTTAGGGTTGGAGGGCCTGCCGTGATAAGTGAAATATCTTCGGGGGCTACATGGTATGATGATTTTCTTCAATATGTTAAGAGCAATAATATAAATATAGATTTTTTTAGCTATCATGTTTACCCGGTTATATATGATGAAGGCCAATCTATTAACTTCGATGATAAAAGTTTTGACAACCCAAGTGCGCTTTTAGGGGCTGCTAGTAAATATAAGATGGGTGGCAAAGACTTTATAATACAGCAGGCTAAACTGATGAAAGATAAGATAGATATGTATAATCTAAAAGATGTTGAAGTTCATATGACGGAGTTTAATAGCAGTGTAAGTTCAAGAGATTTGGTTCATGATACCTGTTTTATGGCTGCATTTTTGGTTCATAATATGCTTGGAATGTATGAATATGCGGATAGTTTGGGTTATTGGACATTCACCGATATATTTGAAGAGTTTAAGGCAGGAGAGACTACCTTTCATGGAGGTTTTGGCTTTATAACCAATAATGGAATTAAGAAACCCCACTATTATGCTTACTACCTACTAAATAAGCTTGGCAATGAAGTATTAGAACATGGTGAAAACTATATAATGACAAGGTCTAATACAGGTTACCAGATACTGCTTTATAATTACTGTCATTATGATGAACTGTATAGAAATCTTGAAACTTCTCAGTTAAGCATGTTAGATAGATACAATGTTTTCGAGAGCGGAGAGACTCAAAAGCTAAAGCTTATTATAAAAGGGCTAAAAAGCGGTGAATACATAATAAGGGTATATAAAATTGACAGGGAAAATGGTTCAGCCTATGATGAGTGGCTGAAAATGGGGGCTCCAAAGACCCTTTGCTCTATTGAAACAGACTGGATAAAAAGAAAATCATTACCCCAATATTATACAATGAATAAACAAGTTGATACTTGCATGGAAATAATAGAAGAGTTAAAGCCACATGGGGTCATGCTTATTGAGATTGTCAGCGAAAGCTGACTTTTTCTATGCCATTTTTTAATATTATAAATTAACTGTTACCTCATTAGTTGGGTAAATAATACAAAGGGCAATAAAAAAGGACATAAAACTTATTAATAATTGGGATGAAGTATTTTTTAAGAATTGTTAAACTATTAATATAATTCATATAACTTTGCAAAGTTTATATTCTATGATAATGGTATTTAGCCAGCATAAGTATGTTTATAAGGAAGGCGAAAATTATGATAGACCTAAAAGGCAAGCCATTTTACATTAGCGATGAGGATATTGCATGGGTAGAGAATACACTGTCTACTATGAATTTAACTGAAAAAGTGGGGCAGCTTTTTTGTCCTATTGGTATTACTGATGATGAGAAAGTTTTAAAGCAGATTTTAGACGATATAAAGCCTTGTGGAATTATGTTTAGAGCAGATGAAGGACGTTTAGTACAGAAAACCCACCGTTTTTTGCAGGACAATTCTAAGATTCCGCTTCTTATTGCTGCCAATCTTGAAGCTGGTGGAAACGGAACTGCTACTGATGGTACAAAATATAGCAATCAGATGGGGGTGGCTGCAGCAGATGATGAAGACTATGCATACAAGCTGGGGCTAATAGCTGGCAGGGAAGGACGCGCCGTCGGTGTCAATTGGGCATTTGCTCCGGTTTGCGATATTGATTATAATTTTCATAACCCAATAACAAATACACGCACATATGGTTCAGATCCTGAGCGTGTGCTGCGTATGGCTCGTTCATATATGAGGGGCATCCATGAGTGCGGCCTTACGGTATCTGTTAAGCATTTCCCAGGCGATGGGGTTGACGGCCGCGACCAGCACCTTTTAACTTCGGTAAACTCTCTATCTACTGATGAGTGGGATGAAAGCTACGGTAAGGTATACAAAGGCATGATTGAGGATGGAGCAATGACATTTATGGTGGGGCATATTATGCAGCCTGCATATTCACGCAAATTGCGCCCTAATATAAAAGATGAGGAAATTATGCCTGCAACACTTTCACCAGAACTTCTAAATGGACTTTTAAGAGAAAAACTTGGATTTAATGGTTTGATAGTTACTGATGCATCGCTGATGGCGGGATTTACTCAGGCTATGAGGCGAGAGGATGCTGTACCTTACGCAATTGCAGCAGGTTGTGATGTTTTCCTTTTCAATCAGGATATACAAGAAGATTTCGAGTTTATGATGAATGGGATACAAAGAGGGATACTTACACCAGAGCGTATTGATGAGGCAGTAACTAGGATTCTTGCTCTTAAAGCCGCTCTTAAGCTGCATAAGCAAAAGGAGGAAGGCATTTTAGTACCTAATGAGGACGCTCTTAGCATTTTGCAGTGTGAGGAACATATGAAATGGGCTGCAGAATGTGCCGATAAAGCTGTTACACTGGTTAAAGATACTCAAAGCCTGCTCCCAATATCTCCTAAGAAATACAAGAGGGTAATGCTTTATGTATTAGGTGATCAAGAGGGATTTTTAGGAGGCATGCCAATATCTGATGAGTTTATAAAGCTTCTGCAAAAGGAAGGCTTTGATGTTCATAAATTTGATAGTACAAATATTGATTTTAATTTGCTTATGCAGCCTGTAAATGAATTTGCTAAAAAATATGATCTGGTTATTTATCTTGCAAACCTCGAAACTGCAAGCAACCAGACCACGGTGAGGATTACATGGACTCCACCCATGGGGCTTGACATTCCTAAATACTTAAATGAAGTTCCTGTAATGTTTATTTCTGTCGCTAATCCATATCATTTGCAGGATGTCCCTAGGGTAAAGACTTTTATTAATGCCTATACATCAAGCCCAATAGTTATAAAGGCGGTAGTTGATAAAATAATGGGAAGATCAGAGTTTAGAGGAGTAAGCCCGATTGATCCTTTCTGTGGATATTGGGAAGCGAAGTTGTAGGTAAAGGTAAGAGGTAAAAATAATAGAGAGGGGATTATTATTATGAAAAGAAAGTATGAACTTAATCTATTGGAAAATATTAAGAAGAACCAGAGAGAGGTTGAATATGAGGGGGTTAAAGTATTAGTTAAACCTATCCCTGAGGGGGGAGAACCTGGCGACATGGATCCAAGGATTTATAAATCAATGAAGGACATGTTGATGCTTATGAAGTTTAAGCCAAAGAAAAAGAAAAAGCCTGAGACGGCTTTAGAGCAGATTTTACCCCTTAGAAAGATGTTCAACGGCGTGAAGAGCATTCCCATTGCAGATGAAGGTATAGAAACAACCCATCTAACGGTTGAAAGCACGGAAGGGTATCAGGTTCCTGTTCGCATGTATAAACGTGAAAATGCAGGCGAAAATCTGCCTATTTATGTATATTATCATGGCGGCGGTTTTTTTGGTGGCTCTCCTGACGTTGTAGAGCAGATGTGCAAGGTAGTTGTTCAGAATTTAGACTGTGTTGCTTTTAACATTGACTATAGACTCTGCCCAGAGAATTGCTACCCAGAGCCATTTGATGATTGTTTCTTAGCAACAAAATGGATATATGATAATGCTGAAAGCTTTGGCGGTAACAAAGATAGAATCGCAGTTTCAGGGGATAGTGCAGGGGGAAACCTTGCTGCCGCAATAACGATGAAGGATAAAACGGAAGGCTATAATATGGTAAAGATGCAGGCACTTATTTATCCTGCTACTAATGTATCTAATAAGCATACAAAGTATTTTAAGGGAGCAGATCCATCCAAGTATCAATGCAGTAAAAGGCATGAAAAAGTGTTTAATGAAAGTCAGGCCATGATGGGGTCAATGCTCGGGGCAGATGGAGACAGTGGTAACTTTTTAAATGATGTCTATCTTCAAGGAAAAGAAGACCCAAACAATATCTATATTTCACCAGTATTTGGGGATCTAACTAAACTTCCTCCAACCATATTGATTTTTGGAGAACATGATTTCCTAGTATTTGATAACTTTGCTTATGCTCAAAGCCTTACAGAAGTAAATAACAAGCTTAAGACGGTTGTATACAGAGGACTAGGGCATGGATTTGCTGACCAGATTGGTGTAATGCCTCAGGCAGAAGACTGTATGATCGAGATAGCAAATTACATGAAAGAGGTACTATAGAGAGGGGTTTAACCATGGAAAACGATAATAAGTATGTAGAGAAAATAGGCGTAGGCGAAAAACTTGCTTATGGATCTGGTGATTTGGCAAGCAACCTTGTACTTGTGCTCACAGGGACTTTTATCACTTTCTTTTATACAGATGCCCTTGGGCTAAATGTGGCTATTGTTGGTACTCTTGTGCTAGTATCTAGGATACTTGACGGTATCTCTGATGTGTTTATGGGCTTTATTATGGATAAAACCAAGTCTAAGCATGGAAAGGCAAGGCCATGGATGCTATGGCTTGCCATTCCTTTTGGTATAAGTACTGTACTACTCTTCACAGTTCCTAATCTAGGGGATGTTGGCAAATACATTTATGTTTTCCTTACTTATAATATAAACACAACATTTCTATATACCGCTATTAATATTCCTTACGGTGCACTAAACTCTTTGATGACTAGAGATCAAGACCAGCGTGCAAATATAAATATTTTTAGAATGGTAATGGCGCAGGTTGGGGGCCTTGCTATCAATGCGTTTACAATGCCTCTTATAAATACTGTGGGGGGTTCTACAAACCAATTGGCATGGGTTATTGTTTCGTGTATTTATGGTGTTGCTGCAGCATTGCTGTTTTTGCTTTGCTTCTTTAATACAAAAGAGAGGGTTAACATTGCGACACCTGCAGATAAGCAAATTGGCTTTGGTAAAACCTTAAAGCTTCTTTTCCAAAACAAATATTGGCTTATTATCTGCGGTATTTGGATTGTAAGCGTTCTAGGAATGTCCATAGGGGGAACTGTTGGGGTGTATTATGCAAAATATATTTTGTCTGATGAAAGCCTTTTTGGCTATTTGTATGTTGTTGAAGCGGGGACATCCCTTGTACTTATGATGACCGCAATAATGCCGCTAATAAAGAAATTTGGTAAAAGGAATGTTGCTTTTGTAGGTTCAATTATATCTTTGATTGGACAAATACTTATGCTTGTAAATCCTACATCAGTAAGCTGGTTGGTATTTTGCTTTGTGGTGAAGGGTTTTGGAAGTGCTCCACTTATGGGAACATTATTTGCCATGGTTGCAGATACCATTGAATATGGTGAGTGGAAAACCGGCACAAGGATTGAAGGGATGCTATATAGTGCCACCACATTTGGAGCTAAGGTAGGCGGTGGATTAGGCATGGTAATTGCAACAACTATATTAGGGTCAGCAGGCTATGATGGGACTCTTATAACTCAGAGTGCCCCAGCACTACAGGCAATTTCAAACCTATATTTAATTGCACCCATAATTTTTTTGGCATTGGTTCCTATTTTATACTGGTTCTACGGTCTAGATAAGCAGTATCCTCAAATAATGAAAGATCTTGAAAAAAGAGAGGCTAATTCAAAACGAAAGGTTAAAAATGCTTAATTTTAAGTAATAGACCCATGGCATGCATTGTATTGGCAGAATCATAAATAATCTTTTAAAATGGGAGGAAAATGTATGGCTCGAAAGTCCGTAAGGAATATAACGTTATTTATTATAACATGGATAACTTTAGCATTAGTCTTTGCCTTCACTGACCTTAGAATATCAAATGCTCTTATAAATCAGCAATCGGGTTGGGTTCGTGTTTTAGATATTTTCGGAGAACATCCTGCAATGATTATTGCTTTTGCATCGGCTAACATTCTATTTAGTTTAGCTAGATGCGAAAAGACTGTAAAAAAGGTATTCATGTGGGTTATCAATGGCATTTTAATGCTCCTAACTGGCTATATGATGGTAGCAATGGTCATATACAGAATATCTGAATCCCAGCCTTCGAGCATGCAAAACATTATTGCATTTGTTTGTATAATAATTGCAGTAATTATTATACAGATTCTTTTGACAAAGGTTTCCTATGAAAGGCTAAATGAGTTTAGGAGGGCTGCGCTTATAAGCATAGTAACCGTGTTTGCTGTCAATACTTTGCAAAATATTATTAAACCTATCTGGGGCAGGGCAAGGCCAAGAGAGCTATTTGCTGATCAATCGAATTTTTCCCCATGGTATCGCCCTCAGCATTTCCCTGAAGGGCAATCATTTCCTTCTGGACATGCGGGGAATGGGTTTTCTGCTTTGCTTTTAGTTTTATTTGCAGAAAAGTATAGCGAAAAATCTGCAAAGTGGGCATACGTATTTGGCATCTTCTGGGGCATACTGATATCTGTAAGCAGAGTCGTTATAGGGGCTCACTTCCCGTCAGATGTACTCTTTGGAGGTTTTATTGCTATTTCGGTTATTTATATTAACACTCGTATTTTTAAAGAGGATGCTATTGTGGAAACTGCTTCTAAGGCAGAATATACTCAGATTATAGAGGATTCACATAAGCATAATAATGTAAGATAATAGCATAAGAATTAGCAAATATTAATGCAAGGAGGTTTTAATTATTATGGAAAAAGATATAAAAGATATTATTTCTAGTATGACTTTGGAAGAAAAGGCTATATTATGCTCTGGATTGGATTTCTGGCATACAAAAGCCATTGAAAGGCTTCATATTCCATCAATAATGGTGTCTGATGGGCCTCATGGACTGAGAAAACAGGATGAAGAAGCTGATCATTTAGGTATAAATGACAGTGTACCTGCCACTTGTTTTCCTTCTGCCGCAGGATTAGCCTGTTCATGGGATAGGGGGCTTATTGAAAAGGTGGGAGCTGCTATAGGCGAAGAATGTATTGCAGAGGGTGTATCCATATTGCTTGGCCCTGCTGCAAACATAAAGCGTTCCCCATTATGCGGAAGGAACTTTGAGTACTTCTCAGAGGATCCTTACCTATCATCACAAATGGCTGCAGGGCATATAAAAGGTGTACAAAGTCAGGGAGTTGGTACATCACTTAAACATTTTGCTGTCAACAATCAGGAACATAGAAGGATGACGACAGATGCAATTGTTGACGAGAGAACGTTAAGAGAGGTATACCTTGCAAGTTTTGAAGCAGCTGTAAAGGAAGGGCGACCATGGACTGTTATGTGTGCATATAATAAACTAAATGGTAAGTACTGCTCGGAAAATAAATACTTGCTTACAGATATTTTGAGGGACGAATGGGGATATCAGGGCTTTGTGGTATCCGACTGGGGAGCAGTAAATGATAGGGTAGCTGGACTTGGGGCAGGATTGGAACTTGAAATGCCTTCAAGTGGAGGCTTAGGAGATAGAAAAATAATTGAGGCTGTAAAGAAAGGGGAACTTTCTGAAGAAGTACTTAATAAGGCGGTAGAGAGACTTTTAAATATTATATTTAAAGCCTGTGACAAAGAGAAAAAGAACGTATCATACAATAAAGAGAATCATCATGAGTTAGCAAGGGAAGCAGCAAGGGAGAGCATGGTACTCCTTAAAAACGAGGATAACATTTTACCGCTAAAAAAAGGCGGAACCATAGGAGTAATAGGAGCATTTGCTAAAAATCCAAGGTATCAGGGAGGGGGAAGCTCACACATTAATCCCACAAAGCTTGACAATATCTATGATGAGATAGAAAAGTCGGCAGGTGGCAATACCAAAGTTTTATATGCCAAAGGGTATAGCTTAGATAAGGATGATATTGATATAGAATTAATAGATGAGGCCAAAAAAGTAGCCCAAAGTTGCGACGTGGTTGTAGTATTTGCTGGACTGCCAGACAGATATGAATCTGAATGTTATGATAGGGTAAATATGGGTATGCCTGAAAACCATACAAGGCTCATAGAGGAAGTAACAGAGGTTCAGAGTAATGTTGTTGTAGTGCTAAGTAATGGTTCACCAGTTGAAATGCCTTGGGCGGACAGTGTAAAAGGTTTGATGGAAGGATATTTAGGCGGGCAGGCTCTTGGCGGTGCCATAGCTGATTTGTTATTCGGTGACGTAAATCCATGTGGTAAACTTGCAGAAACATTTCCTGAGAAACTGACTCATAATCCTTCATATTTAAACTTTCCTGGTAGCGGTGACAGGGTTGAATATAGAGAAGGCCTGTTTGTAGGCTATAAGTATTACGATGCCAAAGAAATTGCCCCTTTATTTCCATTTGGCTTTGGGCTAAGCTATACCTCATTTGAGTATAGTGACATTACATTAGATAAGAAAGAAGTGGATGATGAGGATATACTTACAGTAAGGGTAAATGTAAGGAACATTGGCGATGTTTATGGTAAGGAAATTGTACAGCTTTATGTAAGAGATGTAGAAAGCAGTATGATAAGGCCAATAAAAGAGCTTAAAGGTTTTGAAAAGGTTGGGCTTCAGCCAAAAGAGCAAAAGACTGTAGTTTTCAAGTTGGATAAAAGGGCTTTTGCTTACTATGATGTAGAGCTTAAGGATTGGGTCGTTGAAAGCGGGAATTTTGAAATATTAATTGGAAGATCATCTAAAGATATACCTCTTAAGGAAAATGTATGTGTAAAGTCTAAAATAACTAAAAAGAAAACATATACCCGCAATTCTACTATAGGTGATTTGATGGATAATCCAAAGGGAATGCAAATAATAAGCCAGATTATGGGGCAGTTCATATCACAGGAGGATTTAGAGAATGGCCCTAATATGATTGCTGCAATGATGAAGGATATGCCTATACGCGCCGTGTCAAATTTTAGTAGCGGAGCGTTTAATGATGACATGATAGATAATCTGCTTCAGATACTGAATCAATAAATAACAAACAATAATATATATAAAAAGCATCTTATGGTTGACATAAGATGCTTTTTATATATATGGGCTACATGGTAATATCATGAATAAATACAGTTACATATGCAAAGTATAATCAATAATATAATGCAAGAAACTCTGGAGATGTGGATGGATATGAAGAAGAACAAAAGTATAATAAAAAGTCTGTTATCACTTATTACATATAAAAAGACTCCCAAAGCAAAAGAGTTTTCTGTACCTGAGTTAGATGAAGATGGGGACGAAGAGTTAAAGCTGTGTGATAGGAATGGTAAGGATAAGTCTCCAGAAGAAGGTAATAGCAATTCTAGGATCAAAAAGTCTATTCCCATGTCAGATATGAAAAAAAGTAAAGATAATAAAAAAGATAAAGCCATTCCTGAAGATATAGAATCAAATCTTGAGTATATAAAGGGGCAGTTTAATTATCCTGAAAATAAGGACATTATCATCCGCGAATTTAAGATAGCCAGAAAATATAGAGCCTTTATAGCATTTATAGATGGTATGGCAGATAAAGCTACAATTAATAATTTCATATTAAGGCCCCTTCTAAGGGATGGATATCCCACAGACGTAAAGGATTGTCAGCTTGATTATATATTAGAAAGTGTAATTGAAACAAATCAGACTGAAAAGGTTACAGACCATGATGATGTAGTTTATGGGATACTCATGGGAGATACAGGGCTTTATGTTGATGGATGCAATTATTATATAGTAAGTGAAACAAAGGGCTATGAAAAAAGGGGGGTTGAAAAGCCTCAAAACGAGGGAATCATAAAGGGTGCACAGGAAGCATTCAATGAGAACCTTCGCACTAATATTACACTATTAAGAAGAATAATAAAAAATAGTCAGCTAACAACGGAGTTTGTAAAAATCGGGGAGCGCAGTAAGAACCTTTTTTCTATTACATATATTAAGGATATTGTAAATCCTGCTATTGTTGATGAAGTTAAAAGAAGATTAAATGGTATAAACACTGATTTTATTATGGGCAATGGTATGCTAGAGCAGTTTATTGAAGATAGCTCCATGTCATTAATACCTACCATTCTCTCAACTGAAAGGCCGGATAGGACGGCATACCATATAACAGAAGGAAGGGTTGCCATAATTGCCGAGGGTACACCTTTTGCAATAATTGTGCCTGTAACCATAGAAACTTTATTTCATTCTCCAGAGGATATGGCATTAAGGTGGCAGTATGGAACTTTTGTAAGGTTTATAAGGATAATAGCGGCATTTGTTGCAACTTTGCTTCCAGGCATGTATATTGCCATTACTAATTTCCATCAGGAGATGATGCCAACTGAGCTTTTGATTGCCATAGCAAAAGCAAGGGAAAACGTACCTTTTCCAACCATAATTGAGGTTCTTCTCATGGAAATATCCTTTGAGCTTATTCGCGAAGCTGGTGTAAGGGTTCCTGGAATAATCGGCAATACCATAGGAATAATAGGTGCATTGATTATAGGTCAGGCAGCGGTACAGGCAAATCTGGTAAGCCCAGTATTGATTATTATTGTTGCGGTTACAGGTCTTGGCAACTTTGCAATACCCGATTTCTCACTGGCTTTTGGACTTAGAATAGTAAGGGTTTTATTCATTTTTGCAGGAGCGTTTCTAGGATTATATGGAATATTGCTTATGATAGTGGCCCTACTGGTATTGCTTGTAGATATGAAATCTTTTGGTGTACCATATCTTTCTACTCTAGCCCCAAAAACTCGGAAGGGCTTTAATATGATTATAAGATATCCAATATGGATGCAGGAGTACCGCCCTGACAGCATAAATCCCGTAGATGTACGAAGGCAGCCTAAAATATCAAGGCGGTGGGCTAAGGGGAACCCAAAATATAAAAAGGAGGATAACGATGAATAAGCAGGGACATTTTGGCTTGTTTGAGACGGTTGCACTCATAACACTTGTAATCATGTCAAAAATATTGTATACAAGTATACCTGTGGTAGTAAAGTCTACTGGAACAGCTTCATGGTATGAGGCTTTAATATCGTGCTCTGTTACTATTATTTTTTTCCTTATAATATACCAACTTATTAAAAGGTTTCCGGGTATGGATATTGTAGAAATATATGAAGCGGTTTTGGGAAAGGTTATAGGCAAAGCGCTGGGGTTTCTATTTACATGTTATGTGTTTTATTATGCGGCAACAAGCATTAGAGAATTTCTCGTAATGATTAAGTCTTATGTTCTTCCTAATACTAAAGAAAGCATTATATATATATCATTTATAGGGGTTGTAGTATTAATTGTTTACAAAGGCCTTGAGAGCCTTGCAAGAGTGTCCTATATTTCATTTTTCCCTATACTTGGTGGGTTGATTTTGATATTGATTATGGCATATCCATATTATAATCCTGATTATATCAAGCCTTATATGGGATATGGACTCAAAAATACCATAACTACAGGCGTTTTGCGCAGTTCGGCGTATCAGGAAGTGCTTAATCTATTTATAATTATAAAGTCAATACATGATAGGGGCAACGTTTTGAAGGCGGGGCTTATAAGCCTTGTAATATCAGGAATTATGTTCAGCGTTTCATTATTATTATATGTAATGATGTTTACATATTTAGTGGGCAGTGAAAATTTATCGGGGATATTTGCAATGTCAAAAGCTATATATTTCAGTAGGTATTTTCAGAGGGTAGAAACAATATTTCTATTCCCATGGGTGGTATCATCATTAATAACTTCTGCTGCTGCATGTTATTCAGCTTTATACCTTTACTGTACCACGTTTGAAATCAATAATTATAAACCACTTATACTTCCATTTTCCTTCTTAATATATGTGCTTGCAGCCATGCCCAAAAATGTTATAGAGTTTATGCAGGTTAATCTTGCCTTTGTACGTATGTATAGCATGGTTTTCATTTATGGTATCCCAATATTAGCGCTTTTGGTCGCCGTAATTACAGGTAAAAGGGGTGAAAAGCTAAGTGCTAAAGAAAATTAATGCAGTTATTGGTTTATCGGTGTTTTTGTGCTTTATACTAACTGGCTGCAACGATGCTGCAGAGGTTGATGACTATGTATACCCTGTGGTAATGGGCCTTGATAAGGGAGTTCACAACAAGCTTAAACTGACCATAGAATATCCTACCTACAAAAGTGGTGGTGGCGGGGGACAGATGGGCGGTGGAGGCGAAAAGAAAGGCGGAGGTGAAGAGGGTGGCGGTTACTCCTTGCAGGGTGCCAACATACATACAATTGAAACGCCTACAATTCTAGAGGGGCTTGATATTTTTAGCATGGCAATATCAAGAAAAATTTCTCTTATTCATATCAAGCTTCTTGTTATATCTGAGGAACTTGCAAGAGAAGGCATTGGGAGCTATTTGGTACCTCTAACAAGATACCGTGACACAAGAAGTACCATGTTTGTGCTAGTAACAAGAGGAGAGGCTGCTGATTTCATAAAAGAGAACAAAGCCAATATAGGGGAGAGCGTTACTAAATCTATAGAGCTTATGGAGGAGCAGTCTAAAAAAACAAGCTATTTTCCAGATATAAATTTTCATGAGTTTTACAGGGATGTTGTTTCACCCTACAGCGCACCTTATGCAGCTTATGTAGGGGTAAACGACTTCAAGAAGCTTATAACTAAACATGAAGAGGGAGAAGGCAAACTGGTGACAGAATACGACTATTTACCAGGAGACATGCCAAGGGAGGGAGTAGCAAAAAGGGAATACGTGGGTACTGCTGTCTTTGATGGAGACAGGATGGTGGGGTATCTAAGCCCTACTGAAACACGTTATATGCTTATGCTCAATGGGAAGTTCAAAAGAGGAGTTTTTACCCTTGAGGACAAAAGATCTCCAGGTGAGGGTATAGCATTTAGCATAGTTCCCCAAAGACGCCCCTCAATAAAAGCACGGATTGAAGACGGTACTCCAATTTATGATATAAAACTAGAAATGGAAGCAAACATAGAATCTATCCAGAGCAGGATAAACTATGAAAAATTAGATATGATTGATGAATTGAATAGCCAGATAAAAAGCCATTTGGAGGACGGCATGAAAAAGACCATAGAAAAAGTACAAAAAGAAATAAAATCTGATGTATTTGGGCTTGGGAATAAACTTGCAGGAGAATTTTCTACAATACAGGAATGGGAGGATTACAACTGGCTGTCACACTTCCCTGAGGCAAAAATCAATGTAGATATACAAGTAACCACTAGGGGAACAGGTTTGATAATAGAGTCTCCACCGATTTTCTCTAGTGAAGGCAGAAAGTAGAGGGGCATTTTTATGAGATATTTTACAATCTTTTTTATGCTTTGTGCAGGATACTATTGCCTTACATACGGCATCAGCTTATGGAAAACTGAAAAAAGCAAACTTGGAGCATTTGGGGTTATTTTGGCAGATGTGATAGGAACAATTGTCCCTATATTTTATATATTGTTCAAAAAATAGTTGCCTAAGAGGATGGGAGATTTGTAGTTATATAAAAAGCAAAGGTTGCCTACAAAAGTAGCGGAATCAATGTGCCTGATCATTTTGCTGACGTCAGCAAAATGATAGGTATGCCAAAGGTGCTAAAAAGAAAATCGATGATATTATTTTATCAAGATATGATTGCTACTTAGAGGAACTATTTATCATCAGTCTCTTTGGCAAATAGCTCTTTAAAATGTTTGAACCCGTATCTAACAGTATCGCTTATCCACTTCCCAAAAGTATCAAGAGGCTGCTTTTCCCGTAAGTAAATTTTGATGATCAATAAAAGTACAAGTAATACAAGACCTATAATTATTAGCATAACTGTAACGGGATTTTCTTCGTACATAGCAGTTGCAAAAAGTTGTATAGTTGCTGCTTACTTGCTCGATAATCTGTCCAAAAGTATCATATTCATCTCTATTATCGCCGAGAATTATATATTTACTTTTTTCCTTTTTCAATAATTATTTTACACTAGTACATTAAGCACTAAGTTGTGGACTTATTGAATAATTTTAACCAAGTTTAATGAAATAATTCATTACAATATATCAGAATGGCTATTCCACTTGTCATTGATGGCAATCCGACTACTAGAACCAATACAAACTTTATAAATCAAAGATTTGAACAATTGAGGCTGAAGTTACAATTGCTTTTTTTACGTATATTTTGACAATTCAATAAATTCTGAATCATGGTTGTCCATTTTAGAAGAGCATGATATACTATAGTTAGTTTAATATACGAGGAGGTGATATTATGAGGAAATCTTTTATAATGTTGGTGGCAGGAGTTGTTACAGCTGCTTTAACAATAAGCCCGGTAACTCATGGATTTGCCGCCACTCCATTGGATGGTATAGTTGACCATTCCTATGAAAGCTACAAACTTGAAACTGTGACAAAATGCATGAATGGAGAAGAACATGATCATAGTGTATGTGTGGAACAAAAAGAAGGATTTCACCTAAACATACCTGAAATTAGTCCTATGATGACATGTACCAAATGTGGAAGATATGCTCCAATCGTATGTGCTGCAGAAGCAATAAATTATGGTACAGGAACACATAAGTACAGCTTTTTATGGAAGGACACTTGTACTGTTACATATTTTAAAAGTCGTTCAGCATCTATATGCGCATCTTGTTATAATGTATGTGAAACCTATGGATACCATGATTGTTGGCAAGTACATCGCGATTGTGGTATAGGCGAATATGATGTATGTCCTTGCGAAATTTCATAAATACTCCAGTAGCGAGGAGTTGCATTTATTGTTTGATATAAGGAGGATTTTATGAAAATTAAGAAACTAGTCTTTATAGTAGGATTTATATTAATATGCTTAATTGGCACTCTTTTTGTATTTTTTGGCAATAGTAAAACCCCTGCCTTAGATCTTGCTAAACTTCAGAATGATAATGGTGGATATGTATACCCAGGTATTACATGGGATATGTCTGTTGAAGAGTTGGAAAAGAGCTTAGGCTGTAAATTAGATAATCCTCAGTTTGGTTCAGAACAGCAACCTTTTGACTACAGAACTAATACAGATTATCAATTTGCTATATTTTCGCCTAAAGATCAAGATAAATATGTAGAACTATTTAATAACTATGGACAGATATCATATCAATTTGAATATGGTAAACTAAAAAGTGTCCAACTGACTTTTATGAATAATGTTGATAAAATGAAAAATAATAACTTAAAAGAATTAAGTGTTAAAATAAAAGATAAACTGATTGAACTTTATGGTGAAAATTATGAGCTTAACGAAAGTTCAAAAAATAAAGAATCAAAATTAGATGTTACTACTTATACTTGGGAGCATAAAGAAAATGAAAAATCTGTAACCCGTGTGTTTGTATCAACTATGCCTTCAAGTGGAGAAATTAACACTGTTAGTCTGGGAGTTTCATATTTCACAAACAAAGATTGATGACTAATATATGTAATGGGGCTGTCTATTTAACAATTGAACAAATCGTTAAATAGATAGCCTTTTTTACCGCATATTATTTAATATATCTTTTTAATTCTTCGTAAAAATTCTCACGAGTTCCTGCTAGAAGAACAATTATCTTTTTGCCATTAATATTTTTAATTACATAAGCAATCTCATAATTTATTCCTTTATATTTTACATCATATCCATAAATACCAGCTAAATCGCAATGAAAGTGAGATTAAGATAGAAAACACAACAAATTTGTTACTCATTATTATTTTCTTTTTTACGATAATGTTTCTAACCTTTATGTTTTATTTAGTATCAAAGACGAAAGAAATATCTGTTATGAGGCTAAATGGATATAACATAAGAGAGGTTTGCTTACATATTTTTATTAATCTATTTGTAAAAATAACTGTAGTAAGTAATATTATAATACTCCTCTTGATGCTCTTAATTCCTAATAATAATATAGGGTTTGCTATTAGAGTATACACTACAAATATCTTCGTATTTCTATTTTTACTTTTCTTGCTTTCATATGTATGTGCTATATATACTCGTAATATTAAAACAACATATTGTATAAAGGGCAAGAAACCAATTAGTGCAATCATTATATTTATTGGAGTTTTTAAGGTTGTAGTATCAGTTGTAATTATACTCCTAGCAGTAAGTTTAGTATAAGACAAACAACAAATTGATCAGAAGAGAGATAATCTCTCAAATTGGGCTAATGCCTCTAATTATGGTGTTTTCTATCCAGTTAAGACTGGAAACGATAGCGTCGATATTAGATCTGGCAAATATCCTTTAGATATACCGGCTTATAATTTGTATCCATTTTTAAATAAGAAAATGCAGTCTATTTTTATTAATTCAGATCTATATACTAACGAAAGTATAGAGCTAAATGCAAATAATGACTATATTAGAGAAATTTCAGTAAACCCCAATTATTTAATAGAGCATCCAATTTATGATGAAAACGGAATGCTCGTTAAGATAAGTGAAGATACCCCTTATACAATATATCTTGTACCAGAACAATATAAAGACAGGGAAGAATATTATTATAAATATTTTTCGCAAGCAAGAGAGCAATATCATGAGTTGCATACAGGCTTATATAATCAAGAAGCAAAATTAGAAAGCTTGGAAGTGGTTTTTATTTACACAAAATCGGGACAAGAAATTTTCTCTTATAATTATAATGCACTGCCTGAGAATGATAATCTAATTCCTGATCCAATAATTTATGTCATGACTGAAGCAAATTCATTAGTTTCTGATAGACATTATACTTCTACTGGTGTCCAAACGTTATTTATAAAGTTAATTAACAATGATACTGAATTGACGTATTCTGCCATTTTAAATGCCCTTAAGGAATATAATTTAGATGATAATTTACCTTATTTGATAAGGCCTAATGAGATTATTTTACAAAAGATCAATGACTTGCAGATTCAGGCAAAAGTAATAAGGTATTCACTTCTTGGCTTGAGCATGCTTTTATTCGTAACTATAGTACAAAGTATTTATTTATTATTCCAACGCAATAAGTTTGAATACTTTTTGAAAAAGGCATTTGGTCATATGTTCTTACAAAAATTCAAAAATATATTCCTTCTTTTACTTTTTACAAATAGTATTGAAGGGATGGCTTGTTTCCTATTTACCTCAACTGGCTTCTATCATATTATCTTGAGTAAATTGATAATTGAAATTCTATTAGCTAGTGGATTGGCTGTATATTTTGAGAGACGCAATGTATCTAATATTCTGAAAAGAGCGCTATAATAACAGAATATCTAACTATTGTTCTTAATGTGTTTGCATTGCATGGTGGAATGTAAAATATTTATTTAGCTGTGTAAGTAGGGGTATATTATATAATTCCAATAGGTATAGGTCTGCTACCAGACTTAGTAGAAGTTCCGGTGGTGTAAAGGATTCTTCTCAAAAAGTGTTTTTGATAGAAGTGTTGACTTGAAACAAACGTAAATTGTAAATTTGATGATCAACTACGACTAATTAATTGGTAACCTATTATCGGATGAAAGAGTATTGATTTAAAGCCCTAATGTTTGTGTATAAATGAGACGAAAGGGGTGGGGTAAAATATGGGTATTTGTGAATTACATGGCATAAGTAAGTCTTTTGGTAAAAAAACAATATTTAATGATTTTTCACTGAGAATTGAACAAGGAGATCAAATTTGCATTACTGGAAAAAGTGGATCTGGAAAATCGACATTATTAAATATAATGGGATTACTTGAAAAACCAGATTATGGAACTATTAATATGTGCGGTGTGGAAGACGTAAAAGCCAATTCTCGACAGGCACAAAATCTATTACGTACAAAAATAGGGTTTCTATTCCAAAACTTTGCTTTAATTGATGATAAGACTGTTAACTACAATTTAGATATTGCTTGTATAAATTCTAAAGTACCAAAAAGTAAATGGTATAATAGGAAATTAGAGCTTTTAAAAGAATTACAGCTTGACATTTCATTAAAAGATAAAGTATATAATCTTTCGGGGGGAGAGCAACAACGTCTTGCATTAGCAAGGATTCTACTTAAAAAGTGTGAGGTGATATTTGCTGATGAGCCAACTGGCTCATTGGACATCTATAATAGGGATATAATACTTGATATTCTCTCTAAGTTAAATCGTGAAGGCAAAACAATTATCATGGTATCGCATGATACTTATATAGTTAATAAGAGTCGTAAGGTCGTAGAGTTATAGCTGTAATTAAAACATGAGTAGCTTACTGGCGGAGATGAAATATTTTGATTTTTAGATGTGATTTTAGGATAGGATAATGTGCTTTATAACAACTATGGGAAACAGTTGATTCCCCACAATCCAAAAATCAAATTTTAAAAAGAATAATTGGTAGGATAGACTATGAACGGGACGGAAACAATATTAATATATATATAAATTTTCTTTAAGCGTATAGGGATTTAAATTATGTAAGAAAAATAAAGGAAGGTGATAAAATGACTAACAAAAATGTTGTACCCAATAGATTAATCAATGAGAAAAGTCCTTATCTATTGCAGCATGCATATAACCCAGTAGATTGGTATCCATGGTGTGGTGAAGCTTTTGAAAAGGCAAAGAAGGAAGATAAGCTGATGTTTCTCTCTATTGGGTATTCGTAGGTCTATTTTACCGACTTGTCATTGGTGTCATGTAATGGGTAAAGAATCCTTTGAGGATGCTGAGGTTGCTGAAATACTGAACAAAAACTTTATATCAATAAAGGTGGATAGGGAAGAAAGACCTGATATTGATCATATATACATGGAAGTTTGTCAAGCTTTAACTGGTAGCGGAGGCTGGCCGCTAACAATAATAATGACACCTGATCAAAGGCCTTTTTTTGCAGGAACTTATTTTCCTAAAAAAGATAGAATGGGAATGAAGGGGCTTATAACCATACTAAATGAATTAACGAATGTATGGGAAAATAATAGAGACTCTATTTTAGAATTTAGTAATCGGATTATGGATGCAGTTAGCCTTAAAAAAGATAATCAATTACAAAAAATTGATTATGATATAATACAGGAAGCCTATTATCAGCTTAAAGGGAGCTTTGATAATATTTATGGTGGATTTGGGAATGCACCTAAATTTCCTACACCTCATAATTTATTATTCCTAATTAGATATTGGTATAATACAAAGGATGAAACAGCCTTAAAAATGGTGGAAGAAACATTAAAGTCAATGCATAAAGGCGGAATATATGATCATATAGGGTTTGGATTTAGCAGATATTCTACTGATAGAAAATGGATGACACCGCACTTTGAAAAGATGCTATATGATAATGCGCTTTTAGCTATAGTATATATAGAAGTCTATCAGATAACCCAAAACACAGAATATAGATGCGTTGCAGAGGAAATATTGGCATATATATTAAGAGATATGACTTCAGATGAAGGTGGCTTTTTTTCTGCAGAAGATGCAGACTCTGAAGGAGAAGAGGGAAAATTCTATACGTGGACAGTTAATGAAGTAAAAGAGGTGCTTGGGGAAGAAGGTGGGGATAGATTTTGCTCATATTTTGATATAACAGCTAATGGCAATTTTGAGGGAAGAAATATACCTAATTTAATTAAGTACCCCCAAGACTTCTATGATTATGAGTTTATAAAGATTTCAAGGCAAAAACTATTTGATTATAGAAAAAAAAGAGTTCATCCTCATAAAGATGATAAGATTTTAACATCATGGAATGGACTTATGATTGCAGCTTTATCCATATGCGGCAGAATTTTAAACAATAAGGAATATGTATTAGCATCAGAGAAGGCAATTCAATTTATTTATAGAAAATTAATAAGGGAAGATGGCAGGCTTCTTGCCCGTTTTCGTGATGGGGAATCTTCAATACCAGCCTTTTTAGATGATTATGCATTCTTAATATGGGGTCTAATTGAACTATATGGAGCAACCTTTAATCCAGATTATATAAAAAAAGCTGTAGGCCTTAATTATGATATGTTTAAATACTTTTGGGATGGGGAAAATGGAGGGTTGTTTGTATATGGAGCAGATAGCGAAAAGCTTATTGCAAGACCAAAGGAAGTATATGATGGGGCGACTCCATCTGGGAATTCTGTGGCGGCATTAAACAATATAAAGCTTGCTAGATTAACAGGTATAAGTGAATTTGAGGATAAGGCTTCTAAAATACTAGAATCTTTTGGAGGAGCTATAAAAGATTATCCAATGGGGTATACATTTTCTTTAATGGCCCTTTTGTTTGAAAACTCTAAAACAAAAGAGATAGTCATAGTTGAAGGTGAAAATAAAATAGATACAGAAAAGATGTTAAGTATTATGAATGAGAAGTTTAGGCCTTTTGCGCTTACAATTGTTTGCTCAAATGAATATAAATCTTTAAAAGATACTATTCCATTTATAGAGGATTATAAAAGCGTAGATGGGAAAGCAACTGCATATATTTGTGAAAACTTTGCATGCAGATCACCTATAACTGATATAGATGAGTTTAGGGAAATTATTAATGATTAGATTCAAAGCAAAAAAACTGTATAAATTAATATACAGTTTTTTGTTGCTTATAATATTTTTAAAAATGCTAATATAATAAGTATTACCCCGCTTAGCCAGGACAAATCTAATTTTGACTTTTGAGCAATTTTTCTGCCAATAAATAGCCCTAATGCTACAGATACCATTCCAACTATCAAAGAGAACAGAACAACCTGTTTATAATTAATACTCCCCAAACTGCTTGTAAATCCCACGGCCATGGAATCTAAGGATAACGCAATAGCAAGATATACAGCTTCTTTTGAGCTTATATCTTTTGAGTTGTTTAAATCTGCCTTAGTTTCATCAACATATATATCTATTATAAATTGAAGATCCTGTAATTTAAATTTTAACTTTTTATCTGGACATGAATTTTTAGATAAATAGGCTTTAAGGAGGCTTTGAAATAAATAAAATACGCCTAGAAGCATAAGACCTATAAAACTTATTATTGTGCTAGTATTTCCAGATAAAAATTTTTTTATGGCGGAGCCAAAAAAAAAGGATAATGCAAGTGTTGAAGAGCAAACAATATTAATAATTACAATTGAAGTAAAAGGTATTTTGATTTTACTTGTCCCGTAGGCGATACTTGCTACAAAAGCATCTAATGAACATGCTGAGGCTAATAATAAGGATTCTAGCATGGAAACACCCCTTTATATTTAAGACTACTAATTTTTTAATTAGAAAACTTTAAATTCGGCTAATAATATGTTATTCTTTCATTTGCAAATGGTTACATTGAAGAAGATTATTTAAATTAGCAATTGCCCAAAATATATCAAGCCTTTAAAAAGATGCAATGATTAGTTATAATTGATTAGTGCGAGAAAAGTTAAAATCAATAAAAAAGGAGTTTTTACATGAATTATTCAAATAGATTAGGAGAGGACAGTGTATCAAGTCTCCTGTTAAAGTTTTCCATACCAGCTATAACTGGTATGATTGTAAATGCATTATATAATGTAGTTGATAAAATGTTTGTTGGTAATTATGTGGGACCAGACGGTCTTGCAGGACTTACAATAGGATTCCCAATAATGATTATACTGATGGCATTTTCCATGCTTGTGGGTTTTGGTGCTACATCATTGATTTCTATAAGATTAGGAGAACACAAAAAAGAAGAGGCAGAAGTAATTGCAGGAAATGCTGTAATTCTTTTAATTTTAGTATCATTAATAATTTCCATATTAGGGTTAATATTTATAGATCCACTTTTAAAATTATTTGGTGCTAGTGAACATGTCCTTCCATATGCGAGGGAATATCTAAGCATAATTTTGTATGGAGCAGTATTTCAAGGTATTGGGTTTGGAATGAACAATTTTATACGTGCTGAAGGAAACCCAAAGATGGCAATGTTTACAATGCTAATAGGTGCAATAACAAATATTGTGCTCGACTACACATTTATTGCTATATTTGGTTGGGGCATAAAAGGAGCTGCCATTGCAACTATAATATCTCAAGCTGTTTCGGCTGCATGGGTACTTAGCTATTTTCTAACAGGTAAAAGCACTATAAAGCTATATTCTAATAATTTGAAACTTCGTAAATCTGTTGTATTAGGCATATTTTCAATAGGTATGGCACCTTTTTCAATGCAGGTTGCATCAAGTTTAATAACAATAATATTAAATAAAAGCCTAGGAAATTATGGGGGAGATAGAGCAATCGCTGCTATGGGAATTATAAATGGTATTTCTACCCTAATCCTAATGCCTATATTTGGTATCAACCAAGGCGTTCAACCTATAATAGGATATAATTATGGAGCAAAGAAGTATGCTCGGGTTAAAAAAGCATTAAAATATGCAATTACTGCTGCAACAGTTGTGGTTACAGCATGGTTTATAATAATAAGGATATTCCCTGAAGGACTTATAAGAATTTTCAATAAAAAAGACCCAGAACTTATAGCACTAGGTGCAAGAGGACTTAAGATATATTTCACATTTTTACCTGTAATAGGGGCTCAGATAGTTAGCTCAAACTATTTCCAAGCAGTTGGAAAGCCAAAACAAGCAATGTTTTTGAGCTTATCAAGGCAAGTTGTTTTGCTCCTTCCAGCTCTTCTTGTACTGCCTAAGTTTTTTGGGCTAGATGGTGTATTTATGGCAGGACCTTTTTCAGATTTAGGGTCATCAATAATTACAATAATATGGCTTATTGTTGAGCTTAGGAATTTAGACAGCAAGCATATGGAAGAGGCGGGAAATGAGGTATAAGGAAATACATGAAGGAATATTTATTGAAAGGCCAAATAGGTTTATAGCCCATGTATTGGTTGATGGAAAAGAAGAGATTGCTCATGTAAAAAATACTGGAAGATGCAAGGAACTACTTGTACCTAAAGCTTTAGTATACCTTGAAAAGTCTGATAATCCCAAAAGAAAAACTAAATGGTCTTTGATATCTGTTAAAAAAAGGGACAGGCTTATAAACATTGACTCTCAAGCTCCAAATAAGGTTGTTGAAGAGGCTATTAATTCAGGCATAATTAAGCTTACTGGAATTTCAGAAGATAACTTTTTACTAAGAAGAGAGAAAAATTTTGGCTCATCAAGGTTTGACTTTTACTTTGAATCTGATGATAGAAAAGGATTTATTGAGGTTAAAGGGGTAACCCTTGAGGCGGATGGAGTTGTACGTTTCCCAGATGCTCCTACACAAAGAGGTACAAAACACCTTACAGAATTAACAGAGGCAGTCAAAGAAGGATACTTATCCTATATTATATTTGTTGTACAGATGAAGGATGTTAAGTATTTTGAGCCTAATTATAAAACAGATCCTTTGTTTGGTAATACATTAAAGAAAGCAAATGCTAGCGGAGTCAATATAATGGCCTTTGACTGTATTGTAGATGAAGATTCAATGTATGTAGCAGATGAGGTTAAGGTTAAAATATAATATGGGGTTTTG
>DIRE01000009.1:67199-74885 GCA_002426575.1 Clostridiaceae bacterium UBA5444
GTTTTGGTGTTATATGGTAATCGGTGCGATTAGTAAAGTTATACCACATTGATGTGGTATAAAGAATACAGGGCGGTATGTTGAAAATTGCCATGTATGGTATATAATGTAAGTGGACAAACAAATAAATACTTCAATTATTACCGCATTAGATGCGGTAAAGGCTTAACAAAGTAGATAAAAGAAACCCATCACAAAGTAAACCTTTCACTTAAATCAAAATGGAATAATTTCTAAACCACAAATACAAATGTCAAAAATTATAAAGATTAATAGATTTCATGGGGGTGGTGTCACTTATTTTCTCTAAAAAAATAAAGGGGGAGTTTTATTGTTTAAAATTACAAAGTTTAAGAAAAAAATGATCTTAACGGCAGTGGCGTTTACATTTATAATGACAACATTTCTCTCAACGGCAGCTTTTGCTATAGATTTGAGCAAGGATAAGACTATATATACAGTATCTAATGCTCATCTTGATACACAATGGAACTGGGATGTAAGGACTACAATAAATTCTTATATACCTAAAACATTAAATAATAACTTTGCATTATTTGAAAAATATCCAGATTACCAATTTAACTTTGAGGGAGCATTTAGGTATGCCCTCGCAAAGGAATATTACCCTGCCGAGTATGAAAAAATGAAGGCTTATATTGATCAGGGCAAATGGAACGTAACTGGAAGCTCATGGGATGCGGGAGATGTTAATGTTCCTTCACCAGAGGCTTTAATGCGTAATATACTCTATGGAAATGGGTATTTTAAAGATGAGTTTGGAAAATCAAGTGTTGATATATTCCTTCCAGACTGTTTCGGATTTGGATATGCACTTCCATCTGTTGCAAACCACATGGGATTAAAGGGATTTTCAACTCAGAAGCTTACATGGGGTTCAGCCAATGGCATACCTTTTGATATTGGAAGATGGTATGGAGTGGATGGGTCATATTTAATATCTGCATTAAATCCTGAAAGCTATACCACGTCCTATGGCAGTTCATTAAGTGCTCAAGGATCTAAATGGGTTAATAGAGTTAATAACAACGGTGGTTATGGCGTATATGCTGCATATACCTATCATGGAACTGGAGACACCGGAGGTTCCCCAAGTGATGGGTCAGTTAAAGTGGTTCAAGACGATATAAATAAAGGACTTGACCCAGAAACAAATGTAAAAGTTCTAAGTGCACCAGCAGATCAAATTTTTAGAGATATAACTCCTGAGCAAGCAGAAGGGCTTCCATTATGGGATGATGAATTAGTTATGTCAACTCACGCAGTTGGTGGATACACATCAAGAGCCATATCTAAGAGATGGAACAGACAAAATGAGCTTTTAGCAGATGCAACTGAAAGAGCAAGCGTTATGGCAGACTGGCTGGGCGGGGCCCCATACCCTAAGGAAAAATTAGATGAGGCATGGAAAAGATTTGTATGGCATCAATTCCACGATGATATTCCTGGGACGAGCGTGCCTTCAGCCTATGTAATATCATGGAATGACTATATACTATCTTTAAATCAATTTGCAAGTGAACTTACAAATGGTGTTGGAGCAATCTCAAATGCCATGGATACATCTGCAGAAGGGGTTCCTGTTGTAGTATATAATCCAATATCAAAACCACGTAAAGACGTGGCAGAGGCAAAGATAGATTTTGCAAAATCTCCTAAAGCAATTAGGGTATATGATGATAAGGGATGCGAGGTTCCATCACAGCTTGTAGCTGTTAATGGAAACACTGCAGAGATATTATTCCTTGCAGATATGCCTTCAGTTGGGTACAAGGTGTATGATGTAAGATCCACTGAAGAATCATGCCAAATGCAAACAGGGCTTACAATTACTGATTCAACCTTAGAAAATAATTATTATAAGGTTACTATTGATTCTAATGGGGATATAGCAAGTATAATTGATAAAATAAATGATAAAGAGCTTTTATCTGCTCCATCAAGGCTTGAGCTTTTAAAAGACAATTCAACTAGCTGGCCTTCATGGGAGATACTATATAACGATGTAAATTCATCTCCAAAAGCATATGTAGAAGGACCTGCAGAAGTTGAAATAGTTGAAAATGGGCCTGCAAGAATAGGGCTTAAGGTTAAACGCACATACCAAGGCTCAACATTTACTCAGATTATACGTCTATATTCTGGAGATGATGCTCAAAGGATAGATGTAGATAATAATGTTGATTGGAGTTTAAAGGCTACTAATCTAAAAGTTGCATTCCCACTTACTGTTTCAAATACTAAGGCAACCTATGATTTAGGGCTTGGTACAATAGAAAGAGGAAATAACACATCTAAATTATATGAAGTACCAGCACAGCAATGGGCTGATATTACAGATGAGAGCGGAGAATATGGAGTAAGCATATTAAATGACTGCAAATATGGATGGGATAAGCCTAGGGACAATACTTTAAGGCTTACACTAATACACACACCGTTAGGTGCTTATGGAAACAACAAACAGGATGTACAAGATTTCGGAGAGAATAGATTCCTTTATTCTATATATGGACATAAAAATGACTGGGTTAATGGGCAGACGGTAACACAAGGTGAGAAAGTAAATCAGCCACTTAAGGCATTCCAAACAGTAAATCATGAAGGAAGCCTTGGCAAAAACTTCTCTTTCTTAAGTGTAAACAACCCTAATGTAACCATTAAAGCAGTTAAATTAGCAGAAAAAAGCGATGAATATATAGTAAGGGTACAGGAAACTAGTGGAAAGCCTATTTCAGGTGTTACGCTATCAATTGGAAATGGTATAGAAAATGCAAGAGAAGTAAATGGTGCAGAAGATTCTAAAGGTTCTGCAACAGTAGAAGATGGAAAATTGAAATTTGATATTAAAAAGTATGAGCCAAAGACATTTGCACTTAAATTAAAAGATCCTACTCAAAAAACAGATTCCCCATCCTCAAAGGCTGTTGATTTGCCATACAACAAAGACGTTGTAAGCTTTGATAGTAAAAGGACAGATGGTGCTATAGATACTTTGGGAAGAAGTATACCAGGAGAGCTATTCCCTGAGAGAATATTAAGCGGCGGAATAAGCTTTAATATGGGATCTAAGGAAAATGGAGAAAATAATGCAGTAGCTTGTAGTGGCCAAGAAATTATTATACCAGAGGGGTATAGGCAAGTATATCTATTAGCAGCATCAACCGCTGGAGATGTGGTAGATACATTTAAAGCAGGGGATACAGAATTAAATGTTAAAATTCAAGATTACAGACAAAATATTGGACAGTGGGATTTAATGAGTGCTCCGACCTTTGCATATATAAAACAGGATCCTGTTGCATGGGCTGCAACTCATACCCATACAGAAAAGTCCAATAGTGCATATGATTTTACCTACCTATTTAAATACAAAATAGATCTGCCAGAAGGACAAAATACAATTACATTACCTGATAATAGTGACATATTAGTATTTGCTATGACGGCTTCTGATAATGCCAATGACGATACAAAGGCGGCAACAGCTCTTTATGATGAGAAGGAGCCTGGGGAGCTTGCAGAATTGAAAGTAATAAATGGAACTGGCAGCGGCTTATATCCAGCAGGTTCAATAGTTCCAGTATCAGCAACTATACCATCAGGGTTTCTATTTAAAAAGTGGGAAGGACCTGTAGCAGATCCATCATCGACTAATACCACTGTAAAGGTTCCAGAAGGTGGAATAACAATAGAAGCTGGATTAGTGCAATTAGGACCAAACCTAACACTTGATAAAACTGCAACAGCTAATGCATATATAAATAGTAATGAGTCGCCAAAGCATGCAGTAGATGGAGATGGAAAGACAAAGTGGTGTGATGTAACTACAGGGAATAAGTGGTTAGTGGTTGATCTTGGTGCAGAATATGATATAAATAGATGGATTGTAAGGCATGCAGGCTCAGGCGGGGAAAATTCTGCTTGGAATACTAGAGATTTTAGGTTAGATGTAAGCCTAGATGGTACTAACTGGTCAACCGCAGATACTGTTACTGGCAATACATTAGACATGACAAATAGAATACTACAACCTACAAAGGCAAGGTATGTAAGACTTTATATAACAAGTGCAGCTTCAAGCGGTACAACGGCAAGGGTATACGAATTTGAAGTATATGATAAGCCAGAAGTTGAGGTTACAAATCTTACAGTAGAAAATGGAATTGGAAGCGGTAAATTCGAAACAGGCAGCATAGTTCCAATTAAAGCAACAATACCTTGCGGCTATTTGTTTAAGGAATGGGAAGGGGCAAATGTTTTAGATAAGAAATCACCTAATACCCATATAGAATTGACAAAAGGAGATTTAACGGTTAAAGCACTTCTCATTGATTTAGGTGAGGATTTGGCAAGAAATAAGCCTGTATCTGCAACTAGTTATGTAAATGATAAAGAAAAGCCTGAGTTTGCAGTAGATGGGGATATTAAAACCAAATGGTGTACCACGGAATTAGGTAACCACTGGATGATAGTTGACTTGGGGAAAGAGTGTTCCATAAATAAATGGGTAGTAAGGCACTCAGGCGCAGGTGGAGAGAATACAAATAACTATTGGAATACTAAAGATTTCAGGTTAGATGTAAGCTTAGATGGTGAAAATTGGACTATAGCAGACGAGGTCAAAGATAATGATAAAGATATAACAGCAAGAGATTTTAAACCTGCTTTAGCAAGATATGCAAGACTTTATATAACTGATCCTACTACTCAAGTAGGAAACCATATAAGGATATACTCTTTTGAGCTTTATAATTTTAAAAATGAAGGTGTAAGCTTAGATACTGCAAGCATATCTGTAGAAAATACAGATATAGAGAGAACAAATACAGAAAATATAATTGTTAACGCAAAGATGTCTGATGGCAGTAATGCAGATTTAAGTGGAGCCCTTACTGAGTATTTCTCAAATGACCCTTCCATAGCATCAGTTGATAAAGACGGTGTTATAAAGGCTAAAAAAGTTGGCAAAACACAGGTTTATGCAACAGTTGATATGGGTGGAGTTAAGGTTATATCAAATTTAGTTGAAATAAATGTTATAAAAGCCAAAGCGAAAAATGTTCAATTTAAGTTTGAAGCAGAAAAAGAAATAACTGAAATTAATGAAGATAATATAATTACCATAGGTATAAAAGATGCAAAAGATCTTTACGCATTTGACTTCAAAGTAAATTATGACTCTGAGCTATTTGAAGTTAAAGAGGTTAGATTAAATAATGAGTTTACATCAGGAAAAGAAGGATTCCTAAATTGGGCAGATGAAAATGGCAATCTCCATATTTTAGGTTCTCTTCTAGGAGATATAAAGGGTGTTGATGGAGAAAAGAAACTTATAGACCTAGTATTTAAGTCAAAAGGCGGTCAAGGCAGGGCAAGCTTTAAGCTGTCTAAGGATTCTATTGCATCAGATTCAGATTTAGTACCATATGCAATGGACGGAGATATAATTAACAAAGCACCTGTTGCCGATTCTGATGTAACAGGAGAGGGCACCTCAATTGAGTCTATAGTAGCCGTAGCAAAAGCCTTTAACTTATCAGAAGGAGAAGAAGGATATAAAGCTTCACTAGACATGAATAAAGACGGGATAATTGACATAGTTGATATTGCATATGTAGCTAATAGGATAATATATATGGGGAAGAGCGATGCTTATCTAAGGGTTATAGAAATAGATGGAGAGGTATTAGCAGAATTTAATAAAGACGTTTTTGAGTATACAATAAAGCTTGCCCCAGATACTAAAAATGTGCCAACAGTTGCAGCAGAAGCTAACTTTACATTTGCAAATGCTTTAGTTACTCAAGCAGATGAAATCCCTGGAGAAGCTGTAATTACAGTTAAGTCGCAAAACGGAACAGAAAAGATATATAAGGTTAGATTTATTTATGAAGAGGTGGAGCCAGAAGAACCTAAAGAAGTTGTAGAGGAACCTAAAGAAATAGTAGAAGAGCCAGAAAAGCCTATCGAGGCAATAGAGAATATAACCATAGATGTTGTTATAAACAAATAAAGCATTAAATTTAAAATTTAAATATGCCAACCTGGCTTTATAGTCAGGTTGGCATAAAATAATAAATGTAAAGGAGAAAATTTATGAATATGAAAAAGCCTATATGTATTCTATTAGCATTTGCAATGTTTTTTTCAGGTTTTTTAGGTATTCCAAAGGCCTATGCAGAGGAGCCTATAACCATTACAATAAGTGGGGACAAGACCCAATATTCTGTAGGTGATGATATAAAAATAAGCGTAAAAAGTTCAAATGCTGCTGATATGTTTGGGGTACAATTTACATTTAAATATGATACCAACGCCTTACAATTTAATGAGAGTATTAAAGTTTCAAGCAATTATGTATTATATGGAATAGATGAAAAAGTAGATGCAGGCGAATTAGCCTATGGAATTATAAACCAAAGCCCAGGTACTCACGATGGCCTAATTGGGAATATAAGCTTTAAAGCATTAAAAGAGGGAGACACTAAATTAGAGCTTACAAAAATAAAGGCAGTAAAATCAGATGGAAGCAGTGTAAGGGAAATACCTGTAAACAAAGGGTATTATATAGATATTAAAATATCAAAAAAAGATGTCCCAGTTGATCCAAACCCAAACCCAACCCCAATACCAGAGCCTTCAGAAAAACTTATAGAAAGGCATAAAGGGAATGATAGATATGAAACATGTGTAAGCATATCTAAAGCAGGATGGGAAAAATCTGATTATGTTGTTATTGCAACAGGAGAAGATTTTCCTGATGCACTTTCTGCAGCTCCTTTAGCTAAAAAATATGGCGCACCAATACTAATAACCAGATCTAAAGATTTAAATCCTTCTATAGAAAAGGAAATAGAAAGGTTAAATGCAAAACATGCCATATTAGTAGGTGGAAATAGTGCAATATCTCAAGATATAGAAAATAGGCTCACATCAAAGGGAATAGAATGTACAAGGCTAGAAGGAAAAAATAGGTATGAAACAGCAGCAAAGATAGCAGATCATATAGGGGATGCTAGTGAGGTTATTATTGCAACAGGAGATAATTTCCCAGATACATTATCAATTGCATCCTATGCAGCATTTAAAAATATACCTATACTGCTTACTCAAAAAAACAACCTTCCAGACTCTTCAGCTAATTATATAAAGAAAAATAATATAGCTAAAGTTTATGCAATAGGCGGAACTAAAGTTATAAGTGATTCAGTATTTAAAAATATATCAAATGTGGAAAGAATATCAGGAGAGGACAGGTATGAAACCAACATTGAAATATTAAACAAGTTCTCAAAGGAGTTTGATCTAAGCTCAGTGTATATTGCAACAGGCCAAAACTTCCCTGACGCACTAACAGGGTCAATACTTGCTGCATCATCAAAATCTCCATTGATACTCGTAAATGATAACCTTTCAAAATACACAGCTAAATATGTAAAAGACAACATAGATAAAATAAAATCCATATATATACTAGGAGGAGAGCAAGTTATACCAGATTCCATTGTTAAGACATTGATTGGAAAATAGTTATATATTAAGAGAGTTATAAAAGAATAGGGTTTGAAGTCATGATACCACGACTTCAAACCCTATTCTTTTTATTTTATAGGCTATGTTTTAGTACAGTATTGATCCCAGGGTATGTTGATTTACTGTAGC
>DIRE01000078.1:0-1806 GCA_002426575.1 Clostridiaceae bacterium UBA5444
AACTGTCTTTTTTCATATTGAATTATAGTGAATAGGTAGAGATAAGAGTGAATAGTGGAGAAGTTGCTTCCATAGCGCTAGTTCTTACCTATTACCTCTTACTTCTTACCTATTCACTTTCTATTTAGATTTTATCTTAAAATAATATTTGCAAAATACTCTGGCCTATGGAAATCTTCCTTTTTGCAGTCAATAAGATTCCAGCATCCATAATGGGGATATTTTGTATCATCTCCACATTTATAAAAATTGCCTAATATTCGTTTTCTCGATTTAAAATCCACTTTACCATAATATTCTTTAATAAAGCTATAAGGTATAGAATATTCAATCGTCCAGAATGGTCCTATGTAATCTCCTATATTTTCTTTAGTTACTGATGAATATATTTTTGTATGCTTTAAAAATTCATCTGTTAAGTTAACTCTACCCTCTCTCCCAATCCCAATCTGAACTAGTGGAGTACCAAGAGCATTTACTTCAATGTTTATATATCTTTCATTATGCTCTGGATCAGGATTAAAGAAAAATTCAGCACAACTATCCTTATATACGGGATCACCTGGCTCTTCATATATTGATCTAATCTTGCTCTCAAAGGCTTTAAACTGTATATTAATATCAACATCAGTATAATACACCTTAACTTCTGTTTTAGGCCTATAGTCAGTCTTATCCCAAGGGTAATTCTCAATTAATACTTCAGGTACAATGGCCCAAATATCATCATCTTTTCTATTTAATCTTAATCTCTCTAAGTTTACCACTCTATATTCTTTCACCCCAAAAACCCCCCTTATGTTAGTTAATAGGTAAGAAGTAAGAGTTAAGAGTTGAAAGTTAGTTCTGCACTATTAACTCTTACTTCTTCACTCTTACCTGTTAACCTATTAACTATTAATTATAAATCACTATGATTTAATTTACAATTCAACCGCATAATAAGTAATAAGCAAGGATGAAGAGTGGAGAAGTAACTTTCATATCACTACTTTTTACTTCTTACCTATTACCTATTCGCTTATTTTGAGATGGCGTCAATTAGCTGTGTACATATAAATAAAGGCGTCTAAATATTTATCAGACGCCTTTATTTATTAAATTTAGTTTTTACAAGGATTATTTTCATTGCTCTTAAGTTGTCTCCCCAAAATAATCATAAACCATATTAACCCTACCCCTAATATTGCATGTGCTAATCCAGCTATATGATTTAATCCTTTAAAATCTAGTCCTTTAACCTGTAGAATTCCTCTCCACATCATAGTAATGGCTGTAAAAATTAATCCTACATTGTATGTTGTATACCATTTGCCGAAATCCCTTTCCTCATATAACTTATATATTGAAGCTATTATAGTTAATATTAAGAAAAATATAAACCCTAAGGTTAAAAGATGCGGGTGAACAACTCTCAAAGTTGTAACCCCATTAAATCCATTAATTTTTGTGAATTCTCTATAAAAAACTCCACATATAATACCTAATATTAAATAAAAAAAAGAAGTTTTATATAGTTTCTGCATATATATCCCCCCTGTATGTAATAGTGATAGGTAGTGTTTGTTAATATCTATTATTAATTATATACCTTTCTTTTATTTTTACAACTCGATAAAATCCAAATAGCACAAAATGGATTTGACAGCATCCCTAGTATATGATATTATAATAAAGTCGCGCTAGAACAGTTCGACTTGGGGGTGTAGCTCAGCTGGGAGAGCACCTGCCTTGCAAGCAGGGGGTCAGGAGTTCGATTCTCCTCATCTCCACCATCTATGAGCCACTAGCTCAGTTGGTAGAGCA
>DIRE01000078.1:2007-17412 GCA_002426575.1 Clostridiaceae bacterium UBA5444
TTTTAATCATGGTGTCCGGGGTTCAATTCCCCGGTGGCTCACCAAGGGTCAGACGTTTAATTTTAAACATCTGACCCTTTTTTTAGTACCATAGAACAGAAAAGACAACAGGGTGTTAGACTTTAAGTATAATAAATTATGAATTTAAGGGGTGGGTATATGGGGGAAATATCAGAAAAAACATCTCGTGGACATTCAGTTATTTTACTTATTATAACAGCAATTATGTGGAGTACGGGCGGAGTATTAATAAAGCTTATAAAATGGCATCCTATAGCAATTGCGGGAGCGAGAAGTGCAATTGCCGCAATCGTTATGGTTGTACATACAAAAAAGCCTAAGTTTACATGGTCTCTTGCTCAGATTTTAGGAGCAATAGCTTATGCTTTGACAGTTATATTTCTTGTTTCTGCAACAAAACTTACAACTTCTGCTAATGCTATAATGCTTCAATATACGGCGCCCATATATGTTGCCATATTTGGATCATGGTTTTTAGATGAAAAGACTAAGTGGTATGATTGGATAACTATTATTTTAGTAATTGGTGGAATGGTTTTGTTTTTCATTGATGAAATAACCCCAGGAGGGCTTTTAGGAAATATACTTGGAGTATTAAGTGGTATAACATTTGGTCTGCTCACAGTTTTTATGAGAAAGCAAAAGGATGGATCTCCAGTTGAGACAGCACTTCTTGGGAACATTTTAACAGCTATAATTGGACTGCCATTTATTATAATCAACCCTCTGCCTGACAGTGGAAGCTGGGGCATATTGTTAATATTGGGCATATTTCAGATTGGGATACCATATATACTATACTCTCATGCTATTAAGCATGTAACCGCATTAGAAGGTATATTGATACCTATAATTGAACCCATATTAAATCCTATTTGGGTATTTTTAATAACGGGAGAGAGGCCAGGCTATTGGGCTCTTGTGGGAGGCACCATAGTTATAATATCTGTTACAGCAAGATGTGTTATACATAGCCTAAGATGGTCGAATATTGTACAGAGAGAATAAAGATAAAAAAATAAAAAATTAGTTTAACATAAATATTTTGGGGAATAACTAATTAGACATGAGGTGAGTTTTATGGCAAAAATAGAGCTTATAGCCACAGCTGCATTTGGCCTTGAGTCAGTTTTAGCTGATGAAATAAGAGGGCTTGGTTATAAAAATATAAAAGTTGAAAATGGGAAGGCTACATTTTTAGGTGATGAGACGGCTATTGCAAGGTGTAACCTATGGCTTAGGACGGCTGATAGAATACTTATAAAGATGGGAGAATTTAAAGCTGAAAGCTTTGAAGAGTTATTTCAAGGGACCAAATCTCTTCCATGGCCAGACTATATACCTAAAAACGCTGAATTTCCTGTTTCAAAAGCAAAATCAGTTAAGTCAAAGCTATTTAGCCTTTCAGACACCCAAGCAATTGTAAAAAAGGCTGTAGTAGAAAAAATGAAAGAAAAATATAAAACTGACTGGTTTGAGGAAAACGGGCCATTATATTCTATACGAATATCTATTTTAAAAGATATTGTAACTATTACAATTGATACAAGCGGATTAGGATTGCATAAGAGAGGCTATAGAAAGCTTAATAATGAGGCTCCCATAAAGGAAACTCTTGCAGCAGGACTTGTACTTCTTAGCGATTGGAGAAATGACAGACCATTTATTGATCCAATGTGTGGATCAGGCACCATACCAATAGAAGCTGCAATGATAGGGCTTAATATGGCACCAGGTGTCAGGAGACAGTTTGTATCTGAAGATTGGCCTATTATAGACAAGAGCGTATGGAATAAAGCTCGTGAGGAGGCAATGGACCTTTTTAACTATGATTCTGACTTTAAAGTATTAGGTTCAGATATAGATGGAGAAGTTTTAAGGGATGCAAGATATAATGCTCACCAGTTTGGACTCGATGATTATGTATTTTTTCAAACACTTCCTGTAAGCGAATTAAGATCAAGTAAAAAGTATGGGTGTATAATATGTAATCCACCTTATGGCCAGCGCCTTGGGAAAGAAAAGGAAGTAGAGATGCTCTATAGGGAAATGGGGAGCACATTTAAGATGCTTGATACATGGTCTTTTTATATAATAACTGGTTATCCTTTCTTTGAGAATATCTTTGGTAAAAAGGCAAATAAAAACAGAAAGCTATACAACGGAAGGATACAATGCTACTATTATCAATATTTTGGACCAAGACCACCACATAAAAAGTTTATAGACGCGGGTGTCGATAATGAGTAATATATATATTGACTTTATTATATAGCATTGGTATTATAAACATAATATAACAAGTTATATATGGTACTTAAAGGCTAAAAGCTAAAAGGAGGAATTTAAAAGTGGAAATATCTTTAAAGAATTTGTTACTAGCTGGTATAGGTTCAGCGGCTTATAGTTATGAAAAGAGTGTTACCATAATAAACGAACTTGTAAAAAAAGGAGAACTTACCGTTACTCAAGGTAAAGAATTAAATGAAGAGCTGAAGAAAAAAGTAGACGAAAATAAGAAAAATATAACTTCTGATAATACATTAACGGTAGATAGTTTAAAACAAGTCCTTTCGGAACTTAATCTTCCTACAAAGAGTGACCTTGATGATTTAAAATCAAGAATCGAAAAATTAGAGGATATGGAAAACAAATAAAATACCTTGTTAATCAAGGTATTTTTTTTAAGGATGAATATAATGGATAAGAATTCAGAGAGAAAAAGGTTAAAAGAAATAATATCTGTATTTGCAAAGCATGGTATGGATGAAGGCTTAAAAGGTATAAATGACCCTGTAAATATAAGGCTTGCAATGGAAGACTTAGGGCCAACTTTTATTAAAATAGGGCAGATACTATCGACGCGCCCTGATATTCTTTCAGATGAATTTATTCATGAGTTTCAGAAACTACAGGATAATGTTAAGCCTGAAGATTACACTGAAATCGTAAGTATTATAGAAACAGAGCTTAAAGGGTCAATTGATGATTTGTTTTTAACATTTGATGAAAAACCAATAGCATGTGCTTCAATGGCAGAAGTACATCTAGCAAAGCTTAAAGATGGAACTAGTGTTGTAGTTAAAATACAAAGACCTAAAGCTAAAGAGACCATGTTTGGTGATCTTGCAATACTAAAAAGGCTTGCTAAATTCATGAAGTTTACTCCGCAGAGCAGTGTTGTTAATCCTAATGAAATATTAGAAGAGCTTAGTGATGCAGTAGATAAAGAATTGGATTTTGTAAACGAATCAGAAAATATAAAAAAATTTTATGAATACAATAAGGATATAAAATATATAAAATCTCCATGGGTATATAAAAATTATAGTACAGAGCATATAATTGTCATGGAGTATATAGATGGAATAAAGATTGCAGATACTGAGGCATTAAAAAATGAGGGATATGATCTTGATGAGATTGGAAGGAAGCTTGCTGACAATTACTTTAAGCAGATTTTTCAAGATGGCTTTTTCCACGCAGATCCCCATCCTGGAAACCTTTTAATATCTGATAAAAAAATTGCATATATAGACTTTGGGATGATGGGCAATTTAGATAAGGCTATACAAGATAGATTCAATGAACTTTTATATGGTGTTGCAACAAGAGATATTGATATGATGACAAAATCAATCTTAAAGATTGGTATCAAAAAAGGCGATGTAAATCCAAAAAAGTTACATTCTGACATAGAACAAATTTACAATAAGTATATTGATACGGCACTTCTTGATATAGATTTATCTGAGATGATAGACGAGGTTTTCAAGGTATGCAGGGAGAACAACATTGCAATGCCAAGGCAGGTTACAATGCTTTTTAAAGGCGTAATGACAATTGAAGGAGTTGTTGAAAATATAGCTCCAGATATTAATATAATGGATGTTGCATTCCCATATGCCAAAAGGCATTTATTTGAGAAAAAGGATTACAAAAATGATGTTTATGAATATATAGAGAGCGTATACACTTCATTTAAATCAGGAGCTAAGATACCCTCAAGAACGCTTGAACTTATAAATAGTGCTTTAACTGGCAAACTAAAGATACAGATGGAACACACAAACCTAGATGATGCCATAGGTCAATTAAGCAGGATGATAAATAGAGTTGTATTTGGGATGATAGTATCAGCAATCATTATTGGCTCATCGATGGTAATAAATGCAGATGTAGGTCCTAAAATGTTTGGGATACCAATCTTTGGTTTTGTAGGATTTATAGGAGCAGCTGTTATGGGAATCTGGCTCATTATATCGATACTAAAATCAGGAAGGCTTTAATAAATACGAAGGAGTTGTAGTATGGAAGGGATTAGCATTACTGTTAAGGCTATATTTATCGGGCTATCTACAGGTTTGATTTTAGCACTTCCTCTTGGACCTGCAGGTCTTGAATCTGTAAAGAGGACTATATCAAAAGGCTATAAGGAAGGTATTTTAGTAGCATTAGGTGCTATAAGTGTGGATGCCCTTGATATTATATTGATTAACTTTGGAATATTTAATTTATTAGACGCAAGTAAAAGATTAGAATCATTATTTTGGATTATATGTGGAATAATATTAGCTTTCATAGGATACAAATCAGTAAAAGGTACAAAAAAGGGCGAGGATGGATTCAAACCGAAGGCTGTAAAAAGTGGCAAATTTTCATCTATGCCATATGTGACAGGCTTTTTAATAACCGTGTCAAATCCACTTACTCATTCATTATGGATTACCATGAGCGGTACAGTGATTAGGGCATGGTATTATAAAGGAAACGCTCCTTATATTGCTTTTATTTCCTCTATGATAATTGGAATGATAATTTGGCTTTTAATTCTTAATTACCTAGCATTAAGAGGGCAAAAATTTGTAGCTTCCTCTACATCTAAGATTGTTTCATTAATAATTGAATGGGCTATTTTTGGCATAGGAATAGTATTTATATTGTATGGACTTATAAAGCTTATATTTAACATTTAGATTGCCATAATATACTAGTTATAATATTTTATTAAATGTTCATAATAATAGCATGTAGGAAATGTTTTTCCTACATATTAACCTCCTCCAGATTAGGATTTAGCATCAAGGTATACATACATTGAAAGGAGGTGGAATATATGCCAGCAAATCTTAACACATCAGACCATAGAGGAGTTAGCAAGAAGTTTACTCAGGAAACAGCTAGCGAAGTAGGAGTTCAATTAGCAGATTATAATCCAGAGCTTAAGGCAAGAGATGCAGGACGTTTAGGTGGAAGAATAACACAGAAGCTCGTTAATGCAGGAAAGAGTCAGATGGGTGAATAATAACCATTTTCTAATATAATCAAAAGCAGGTGTATTAATCCTAAGGTGCTTTCAATAAAAAGCATGGCTATTAAGGATAACACCTGCTTTTATGTTTCTATGCTGAAAAGAAGTCTTGCTGCTAATATTAGGCCTAAAAGATGCATATCGTCCCAAGGGCAGGAAATATATTATATGATTTCTAATGTTAAAAATTTATAGTCTATATTGAAATATATACACCATATAATAAACAGAAAACGGGGCAATATAATAATACAAAGGAAAAAACCTTTGATAAAGAGATGGGGAGGTAATCATAATGCCTAATAAAGATTGGCTTATATCAGATCATAAAGGTGTTAGCAAGAAGTTTGTACAGGAGACTGCAAGTGAGGTTGGAGTATATTTAGCTGATTATAACCCAGATATTACAGCAAGGGATGCAGGACGTTTAGGCGGAAGAATAACTCAAAAGCTCGTAAGCGCAGGAAAACAGAACTTAGGTGAATAATTACTGATAATATATTAAAGGGTAGATTAAAATCTACCCTTTAAAATTCTTTATTTTTTATAAAAGGAATATTAAATGTTAGGTAGAATTATTACTTGTATTATATATTTTTAATGGATTTTGGTTTTGGGGGATATAGCATGCGCCAAGATAGAAAAACTAAATTTGAGTTTAAGAGAAAATATATTCAGTATGGAATTATTTCATTTGTTATTGCAACAGCTGTATTTTGCAGCTTTTTTCTAGTAAAGGATCTTGGCATCATATATGGTCATATATCAGTAGTTGTAAAGAAACTTTTTAATGCACTAATTCCTCTTTTCCTTGGGGCTATACTGGCATATCTATTTAACAAACCTGTTATGGCCTTAGAAAAAGCCTTTAAGAAAGTAAAAGGTAAGAGAATTATTAGCATCATAATTGTATATGTTATTATATTTGGAGCAATAGTTGGGATTATAAATTTTGTTGTTCCTAAGGTTCAGCAAAATCTAGTGCAGCTTATTAATAACGATTTGCCTGAGTATTCTAGTGTTATAAGGTATAATTTTGAACAGACTATAATGTGGGCAAAAGAAAAAAACATTACTTTTAATAATCGAAAAATAAATGATTATATTGATAAGTTTTCTAACGGAAGTTATATTGAGAAGTTCTCTGATATATCAAATATAGTATTGAATTGGGTTATTAAATTTGCAACAAGCATAACCCATTGGGTGTTTAATTTTAGCCTTGCAATGGTATTGGCATTTTATATGCTTTTAAACAAAGAGAAGCTATTGTACTCAATAAAAGATATTATTAATCTTTTTGTTAATAAAAAGTATAGTGAGAGGATATTTTACGAGGCGGATCAATTTAATTTAATACTTGGGGGTTACATATCAGGAGTACTTATTGATGCTATTAATATGTCTATACTAGCCACGTTAGGGTTGTTTATTATAGGTCATAAGTATTTTTTACTTATGGGCATTACCGTGGGGACATTAAATCTGATACCTTACTTTGGCTCTATAATAAGTACGGCCATTGGATGTACTCTTGGGCTTTTTCAAGGTATACCAACCGTGGTATATACTCTAATTGTGCTTATTTCACTGCAGCAAATCGACGGGAATATAATACAGCCTAAGATCATAGGAAAAAGGGTTGGACTAGGACCGTTATGGGTTATTACAGCAGTTTTAGCCTTTGGAAGCTTCTGGGGAGTATTTGGAATGATTCTTGCTGTCCCATTTACTGCCCTTTTGAAAACTATATTAGAGAGGCTAATACAAAAGAAAAGAGAAAAGGTTCAAAATGAACAGTTGGTAAATACTGCTCCAGAAAAAAAATAAAGATTATCTCTCCCTAAGCTCCTTAATAGTGAGAAACCATAAGGAGAGATAGCCCTACCTGCTTTGGGTTCTTTTAGTGGACATATCAGTGTCTTTATATGTTGCAAGTATATAGTCTTCATCCATATACTCAAATGGCTCTTCTTTTAGCACATCCTCTATTATACGTATAAGCCTTCCATCCTTAATACTTTTTTCCCTCTTTGCTCTTAGTTCAAATAAAAGTTCAACAGCATCGAGTAGGTTTTTAAACTCATAGTCTTTTACTCTATCTTCAATTTCTATTTGCTTCTTATGGAGATTGCTGCTGCTAAACTTTTCTGATTCTTTTATCATTCTATCTAAATCATCCATGCAAGGATCCTCCTAAAATATGTTTTATAATGCACAAGAATTATGAGTAAGTATTAGAGACCTAGTTGTTAAAACTGGCTTTTTTGTCTATTAAATTCTTCTTTTATCTCGTCCCTAATCTGGTCATGTGTTATTATATCATATCCTGTAAGAGCAAGTGCCTGGGCTGCTTTAATTGTATTATCAAGTGCAAACTCAGTCTGGGTTGCTTTTGCAAACTCTATTGTATGAGAAGGGACCCCCTCATCACATATTTTTATATAGGGATGGATTGAAGGGACGAAGTGGCTTACATTTCCCATGTCTAAAGATCCAAAGCTATTTCTTGCACCTTCAATATCTATTATTCCACATTCTTTTAAATTGTGGCAGAATATTTTAGACAAACTACGATTTGTAACTAGATTGTCATTAGACAATTCATAATTTCTTATTTCTAACTTTGCCCCCACTGCAGTAGCTGCTGCCTTAGCACAGTTTTTAACCTTATCAGCGACCTCATCTAATGTAGACCTTCTTATAGCTCGAACATAAAATCTTGCAACGGCTCTATGAGGCACTATATTTGCAGCTTCTCCTCCTTCTGAGATGATACCATGTATTTTTACATCAGACGTTACATGCTGCCTTAAGGCATTCACCATATTGAAGGTTTCAATACAAGCGTTTAATGCGTTTATCCCTTTTTCAGGCTCTGATGAAGCATGGGCTGGTTTACCTAAAAAAGTGAATTCGATGGCATCTACAGCAAGGGATGATCCACTTTCGCGAGTGGTATCGGCCGGGTGCACCATCATTGCAGCATCAATTCCATCAAACACACCCTTCTGGGCCATAATCACCTTAGCACCGCTTGTTTCCTCTGCAGGGCATCCAAGTACTACAACCCTGCCGCCTATGGCATCTATAACCCTGCTAAGGCCTATAGCTGCTGCTATACTGGCTACAGCTATAAGATTATGTCCACAACCATGACCAACACTAGGAAGGGCATCATATTCACACAAAAATGCTACACTTGGAGAGGTTTCTTTCCCAAAAGAAGCTATAAATTCAGTTCCTAAATCTAAGAAGTTTTTTTCTACTTTGAATCCATACTTTTCGAGGGTTTGGGCAAGCTGTTCCTGCGCTTTGTATTCATTATATCCTGTTTCAGGGTTTTCATATAGAAATTTGCTTATTTCCGACAATTCGCCTTTGATTGATTCTATAAATCCTACTATTTTCTGCTTCATAAAAAATCCCTCCTATTTTAACTATTTTGTGCTTTAACTTTTAATGTATACTTTATTTTAGATATTATTTATAATACCACAAAAATAAAAGTATACAGGCTCAATTTTTAATATTACTGAATAAAATAATACTAATAAGTCAATAATTGGAGTAGATATATTTGAGGTTGGTGATTTAATGGAGACTGGGGAAAAGTGCATTATTTGTGGCAGCGTTTCAGACTCTCTAGAGGGGATAAACATACTTGGAAAGTTCATATGTACAGAATGTGAAAGATCCATAGTAGATTGTAATATAGATAAGGTTGAATACGATAGATATAAAGAAAGTATAAAAGAGAATATTTGGGAAGACAATGTGCTTTAGCCTAAATTCATATGACTAAGAAGAATTAAATTGAAAAACTCCTGTATATATTTATAGGAGCTTTTCAATTTAATAGTAATATTAATTATTCTTCTTTTTCAAAGTCTGATTTTGGTACTCCACAAAGAGGACAAACCCAATCATCTGGAAGGTTTTCAAAACTTGTTCCTGGAGCTATGCCATTATCTGGGTCACCAATTTCTGGATCATAAACATACCCGCATGCTGTGCAAACATATTTATCCATGCCTATCACTCCTTTTCTACTGTGAAATCAGCTTATTGTATTTGCTGATTTAAACTCATTATACATTAATACAAAAAAATATGGAATATATATCTCTTAAATTATAGATAAAGAGGTGAATTTTATATAATTCTCGGATATAAGTATTAATTTAGGAAATATTAAATAGATATAGGTACGTTTTAATGCTTTTAAAGGGAAAATACGAATCTTATAGAATTTATAGTCAAGGAGGGTTCAAAATGATAAATAGTACGCCGTTATATGATGGATTAAAAAGATATATAGATGAAAATAATATAAACTTTCATATGCCAGGGCATAAGGGAGGGCATGGCATATTAAATATAAAGGAGAAACCAGATTTTAAAGATAATATATTATTGATAGACCAAACAGAGGTATCAGGACTTGATAATCTCCATCTTCCCGAAGGAATAATTAAAGAGGCTGAAGAACTTGCAGCAAGGGCATTTAGATCTGATTATACATACTTCCTTGTAAATGGAACAACCTGTGGGGTTTATTCTATGATACTTGGAGTTACAAACCATGGCGATAAAATAATAGTTCCAAGAAACAGCCATAGAAGTGTTGTTGGTGCTTTGATATTAGGAGGATTATGGCCAGTATATTATGAACCAGAGGTGGATTTTGAAAAGGGAATTGCAGTTTCAGTGTCCTTAGAAAAGATAGAAGAGGCAATAGAAAAAAACCCTGATGCAAAGGCGGTACTTGTTACTAATCCAACATTTTATGGAACATGCTCAGATATTGAGGCAATAGCAGAGCTAGTTCACAAAAACGATATGGTATTTCTCGTTGATGAGGCTCATGGAGCCCATCTTCCTTTTAGCAAGAAGCTTCCACTAAATGCTATGGATGCAGGGGCTGATGCAGCAGTATCAAGTACCCATAAAACCCTATCCTCATTTACTCAAAGCTCCATGCTTCATGTGAGGAAAGGCAGGGTAGATGTAGAGAAGATTGAGTTCATGCTTAGGCTTACTCAAAGCACAAGTCCTTCATATATACTTATGGCAAGCCTTGATCTTGCAAGGTTCCAAATGGAGGAACATGGAGAGGAACTTATAGATAACCTGCTTTATATGGTAGATGATTTTAGAGAAAAAGTGAGTCAAATACCAGATATATATTGTTTCGGAAAAGAAATAATAGGTCAGCATAATGTGGTGGACTTCGATCCTACAAAGATAGTAATAAACTTTAGAAACCTTGGCGTAACAGGAACAAGGATAGATGAGATATTGAGAAAAGAATATAAAATACAAGTAGAATTAAGCGACCTATATAATATACTTGCAATGGGTACTGTAGCAGATGTTCAGGAGAATTATGATGTCTTATACAATGCATTGGTAGATATATCCAAAAAGCATAAGGGGCAAAAAGAGATAAGAAGGATTCCAGACATCAAATGGGAAACGCCATACCAAGCCCTAAACCCTAGGGAAGCACTTTATGAACCAATGGAGATGATAGACTTTGAGAAAAGCGATGGAAAGGTTAGTGCAGAGATAATAGCACCCTATCCACCAGGAATTCCTGCGATTGTGCCTGGAGAGATAATATCAAAGTCTACTATTGAGAATATAAATAGAATGAGAGAAGCAGGAATTAAAATAAATGGGCCGAGAGACCAAAAGCTTGAAAAGATTGCAGTGATAAAATAACGGTGATAAAATTAAATTTAAAAGCAAAAAAGCAAAAACCGTAGGTTGACGAAAGGATGGGGTTTAATGAAGGGTAAGCTTATTGTTATAGAAGGACCAGATGGCTCTGGAAAAAGCACTCAGATTGATATTATGAGGAAATATTTAGAGGATAAAGGCTTTGATGTGGTTGAAACAAGGGAGCCCGGAGGAACCAAAATAGGGGAGAAGATAAGGGATATAATACTTGATACAGAAAATACTGAAATGGATCCTGTATGTGAAGCATTACTATATGCGGCATCAAGAGCACAACACGTATCTGAAGTTATAAAACCAGAGATAGAGAAAGGCAAGATTGTAATATGTACAAGATATATATATTCATCTTTGGTTTACCAAGGCATTGGAAGAGGCCTTGGAGTTGACATGGTATCTGCTATAAATACTGCAGCAATACAAGGAATGATGCCAGATCTTACCTTGTTATTTGATATAGATCCAGTGGTGGGTATAAAAAGGAAAATTAGTGATGGAAAAGCAGACAGGCTTGAACTTGAGGATATAAAGTTTCACAAAAAGGTATATAATGGATATAAAGAGATAGCTTCACTATATAAAGATATAAAGGTTATTGATGCATCAAGAAGTATAGACGAGATACAGAAAAGTGTATTAGAAATAATAGATAAAACTTTAGACATAGGGAGTAAAAATTATAGAGGGAGGTGATTTGTATGAAACTTGTAATAGCAATTGTCCAGGATGATGATTCTGCAAGTTTGCTTAATAAGCTTACAAAAGAAGAGTTTAGAGTAACCAAGCTTGCAACGACGGGAGGATTCTTAAGATCTGGAAATACAACTCTTTTAGTTGGAGTTGAGGATGAGGATGTGGATAAAGTAATTGGAATTATTAAAAACTTATGTGAAACAAGGAGCCAAGTAGTAACTTCCACATCACCAATTGCAGGTACAACTGGTGTATACGTTCCTTATCCAGTTGAAGTTTCTGTAGGAGGAGCTACAGTATTTGTAGTAGATGTAGATAGGTTTGAAAAGGTATAATATATAGCGTATGGGAGACTTACTTTAAGTCTCCATTTTTTTTATTAACTGTAGTTAATCATACTTCTTAACTATTCCCTCTTACCTATTACCTTGCATAATTAATATGATATAATTGATTTTGCATTGTGTATAATTAATATGATGTATACCCTATACTGTATGGAAGGATGATATGTATGGTGTTTGAAGATATAGTTGGCCAGAGCAATGCTATAAAAGTTATTAAAAACTCATTATTAAATAATAGGGCTGGTCATGCATATATATTTTGTGGACCTGATGGGGTTGGAAAAAGTTTAGCGGCATCTATATTTGCAGCTGCTTTAAATTGTAAGGAAGCAGAAGGTAATCCATGTAATTTATGCACATCCTGTATAAAAGCTAAAAGTGGAAACCATCCGGATATAATTGACTTTAAAACGGAAAGAACCATAATCAGGGTTGATGATATTAGAGGGCTGCAAAAGGATATGCAAAAAAAACCATATGAGTCGGAAAATAATATATATATAATACATGAAGGAGATAAAATGAATGAAGAGGCACAGAATTGTCTCTTAAAGACTCTTGAGGAACCTCCTTTATATGTTACAATAATAATTTTGGCAAAAAATGAGCATTATTTTCTTAGCACTATAACCTCTAGATGCCAAATAGTAAAGTTTACAAGAGCACCAGAGAAAGAAATTGAGGATTACTTAAAAAAGAATATGGGAGTTCTTGATTATGAAGCAAGATATGCAGCCTCCTTTTCAGAAGGTATATTGCAAAGGGCCAAAGATTATCTATCTAATGATGAATTTAAGGAAAGCAGAAATAATATAATAAATATGTGTGCCAGAATAAAGTCTATTGACAAGGCAGGTGCTCTTTCATACTTAAATTATTTTATGGATAATAAGAGTAAAATAGATTATATATTAACCGTAATGGTATCTTTTTATAGGGATATAATGATATATAAAGAGACTAAAGATAATAAATATATTACAAATATTGATAAAGTTGATATAATCAATAGAGAGAGCTTAAAGTATACCTATACTAATTTATATAATATTATAAGCGTATTAAAACAAACATCTGATAACTTAAAGTATAATATAAATTTTCAGCTTTCTATGGAGCTTATGCTACTTAAATTACAGGAGGGGTAAGTTAAGATGATAACGGTTGTAGGAGTAAGATTTAAAAAAGCCGGTAAAATATATTATTTTGATCCAGATGATTCTGACATTAGCTCTGGAGACTTTGCTATTGTAGAAACAGCAAGGGGGATAGAGTTTGGAGAAGTTGTAGTAGGGCCTAAGGAGGTTGTAGAGGAAGATATTATAGCTCCTTTAAAAAAGGTAATAAGGGTGGCTAGTGAGGAAGATAAAGAAAAGAATATAATGAACAAGGTAAAAGAAAAACAAGCCTTTGATATATGCCTTAAAAAGATTGAGGAACACGAACTTTCAATGAAACTTGTAGATGTTGAGTATACCTTTGATAATAATAAGGTTATATTTTATTTTACTGCAGATGGAAGAGTTGATTTCAGAGAACTTGTAAAAGACTTGGCCGCAATCTTTAAGACTAGAATAGAATTAAGACAGATTGGTGTCAGAGACGAGGCCAAGATGGTCGGCGGTATAGGACCTTGTGGAAAACAGTGTTGTTGTGCCCAATTTCTAGGAGAATTTGATCCTGTATCTATTAAAATGGCAAAGGAACAAAGCCTTTCGTTGAACCCAACCAAGATATCAGGTCTTTGTGGTAGACTCATGTGCTGCTTGAAATATGAGCATAATACATATGAAGAGCTGTTGAAAAATACGCCACAAACGGGCGCAATAGTTGTAACGCCTTTAGGTAAAGGTACCGTAGTAGATTCATACACACTTCTTGAAAGAGTAAAAGTGAAAGTTAAATTGAATGATGGTACCGAAGATTTACTTCAATATCAGATATCTGATATTGAAGTAACAGGTGAACTAGACCCAGCATATGTAAAAACTGAAGATAATAATCATAATATTTCAGACATGATAGGTTTGGATGATTAATATTAAAAATATCTTTAAATATTGATATGTTTCTGTTAGAATAAAAACGTAAGGAAACATAGGAGGTGAACAAAGTGGCTTATCATATTACTGATGATTGTATAGCTTGTGGTGCATGTCAACCAGAATGCCCAACAGATGCTATTTCAGAGGGAGATATTTATTCAATAGATCCAGAAAAGTGCATTGATTGTGGAGCTTGTGCAGGAGTATGTCCTGTAGACGCACCTCAACCAGAATAGAAGTACTTATAAAAGAGACCCTAAGGGTCTTTTTTTATAAAAAGACCCAATGTACAGTTCACAATTCACAATGCACAATTTAGACGGCCCCTGGCCGTCAAACTGCGACTAATGTTTTTTAGAGGGTTTTGGTCATTCTGAGTGTTAGCGAAGAATCTCAACCCAAACTGTCATTCTGAGCGTTAGCGAAGAATCTCGGGTTTTAATTGTGAACTGTGAACTGTGAATTGTGAATTGGTAGTGAATTGGTAGTGAATTTTGAACGGAGTGAAAAAATGAAAGAACGCATAGACATAGTTCCTGGAACAAATTACAAGATAATACAAAATAAGAGCAACTTCTCCTATGGAACTGATGCCATTTTTTTATCTGACTTTACTAAACCAAAAGGGTTGATAATGGACCTTGGTACAGGTACTGGCATCATTCCTCTAAGATTAATCGATAAAGGCAGTATAGACACGATATATGGTGTTGAGATACAGGAAGAAGTTGTAAACCTTGCCCAAATGAGTATTGAATTAAATGGACTTGAAGATAAAATAAAAATCTTACATATGGATATAAAAGAGCTGAACAAAAAATTTGGTAAAAATACCTTTGATGTCGTAACAACAAATCCTCCGTATATGAAAACAGGTGGAGCTATTATAAATGCCGATGAAAATTTCGCTATATCCAGACATGAAATAGCCTGCAACCTTGAGGATATAGTAAAAACGGCTAACTACCTTCTAAAGCCATTAGGAAAATTCTATATGGTACATAGACCAGATAGGCTTGTGGATATATTATATACTATGAGACAATATAAAATAGAACCAAAATACATAAGATTTGTTCAGCCAAAGATAAACAAAAAACCAAATCTATTACTTATTGAAGGATTAAAAGATGGGAAAAAAGATTTAAAATTCTATGACCCATTAATAGTGTATAATGAAGATGGAACCTATACAGATGAGATATATAAGATTTATAATATAGTTAAGAACTAAGAGTTAAGA
>DIRE01000057.1:0-3374 GCA_002426575.1 Clostridiaceae bacterium UBA5444
GAATTTGACTCAAATAGATTAGACAAAGGATGGAAGTTTATAAGAGAAAATAAAGATACCTGGAGCTTAGAAGCAAAACCAGACAATCTTAGAATATCTACAGAGGTTGGAGATTTAGCAAGAGATAAAAATGATCTTAAAAATATACTTGTAAAACCTGTAGGAAATAGCGACTTTGTACTAACTACAAAGCTTGACTTTGCAGCAAGCGAGGGAGGTCAAAGTGCAGGACTTATAATCTATGGGGATGATGATAACTACTATACAATGGCTAAAGAAAACTTAAACGGGCAAGCATTTGTAGCAAGAAGTGAATCTAATGGAATAAATAAAATGCTTTTAAGAAAAGGCAACAGCATAGGAGATGGACCAGCCTATATTAAGATAGAAAAAGATGGGGATACCATTTCAAGCTACTTTAGCGGAGACGGAAAGGAATGGACACAAGTTATAAGTACATCAGGAATAAATATAAAAGATCCAAAGATAGGATTATATGCAGGAGCATCTAAGACTCAGAAAAAGAGCATAAATGCAGACTTTGAATATATACACTATGGTGCATTCAATCCAAACCCTGATCCTATAGTAGAGAACTTTGACTCTACTTACCTTGATGGAAGATGGGATGTAGTAAAGGAAAATAGTGAAGATTGGAGCCTTAAAGAAAGACCTGGATACCTAAGAATAAAAGCAGGCCCTGGAACACTTAAAGGACCATGGAACAATAATATAAGGAATATATTCTTAACTCACTCTCCATTTGATAACTTTTCTATAGAGACTGAGGTTGACTTTAAGCCTGCTGAGGAAGGCCAGGTAGCAGGTCTTATAGTATATCAGGATGAGGATAACTACTTTACAATTACAAGAGAGTACTCAGTCGAGAGATATGGAAAACAGTATATTGTAGGAAAAGAGATAAATGGCCAGTATAAAGAAGTGGGATGCAATATAGATGTAAGCAATAAATCCACACTATACTTGAAAATAGAAAAGATAGGTAACACCTATAAAGGATATGTAAGGACTGATAAATCAAACTGGTATAAGATAGGTGAAAGCGATAATATTAACTTTATAAATACTAAGGTTGGGGTATTCGCTACAAAAACTAATACGAATGTAAGAGATACCATTGTAGATTTTAATTCCTTTAAGTATCAGCCAATTGTAGTTAAATAAAGTAGTGGAAACAAATAGTAGGTAGAGTATATAAACCCTACCTACTATTTGTTTTTTGATATGAGTAGAAATATTGAGATAATTTAAACAAATAGCCCTCAAACATATCTATATGGGTTTAAACGAGTTTTTTAGGCTTTTAAATATAGAGTAAACAGTTATATAATATAAGAAAATAAATATTTTCTCCATAAAAAAATGTAAAAGGGAACCGATATCCAAAAATACCAGCAAAAGGTTATTTAGAAATTATTATACATATAAAGTACAAGATTCCTATTGATAACGATATTTTTTAAACATGATAAGGAGGAAGATTAATGAAAAGGGTAATAGCATTTCTAGTTTCAATTCTAATTATTATCACATATTTACCTATTAATGTAAGTGCTGCAGATACAGTAGATAAAGATTCTATAGGCAATACATACTATGTAGATTCTGCAAATGGGGATGATGCAAACACTGGTACTTTAGTAGGAAAACCATGGAAGACACTTGATAAAGTAAATAGTATGACCTTTCAGCCGGGGGACAAGCTGTTATTTAAAGCAGGTGGTGTATGGAATGGTCAGTTAAGGCTTCATGGCTCCGGCGAGGAAGGGAAACCAATTATTATTGATATGTATGGGATAGGAAATAAGCCTATAATTAATGGCCAAGGTATTCCGGATAGTGAGAACCCATCATATTCAAGCACTATAAGGTTAACAAATCAGCAGTATATAGAAATCAATAATCTTGAGATTACTAATAAAGGTGAACCTAATCTTTATAGAAGGGGGATATATGTAACTGCCTATGACATGGGGGCGGTTAAACATTTATATTTTAGAAATCTTTATATACATGATGTTGTATGCCATATGGGTGGTGGAGATTATGGAACAGAAAAGCTCTGTGGCGCTATATCATGCATCATAGCTGGAGGTAAGCAAGGAGAAAGGCCTGCAAATGAGGCTACTATAACTTATTTTGATGATTTAAAGGTTGAAAATTGCAATATACAAGATATAGATAGAACAGGTATCTATGTAAGCAATGCAGTATGGGTTAACCGTGGTGCTACAACAGGTAAATATGCAGGACCAGCATCATGGTATCCTAACAAAAATGTGGTTGTAAGAAATAATTTTCTAAATCGTATAAATGGTGATGGCATCATAGTAAGAGAATGTAAAGATGCTTTAGTAGAATATAACACTGCAAAAGAATGTCATTATATAGAAACAGGATTTCATGTTGCAATGTGGCCATTTAATTCTGATGGTACTGTATTTCAAAACAATGAAGTATATCTTACAAGGACTAATAATGATGGGTTAGCATTTGATAATGATGCTGACTGTAAAGACACAGTATTTCAATATAATTACACCCATGAAAATGAGGGTGGAGCATATTTACTATGCAACTTTGAAAAAATGGAACATGCATTTAATGATAATACAACTATAAGGTATAACATAAGCCAAAATGATTATTCATATGTATTTAATTTTTCACAATCTAAGAATTTTAATAACCTGATTTATAATAATACTATTTATATAGGCAAAGGCTTAACCACAAAGATATTTAATCATGCTTCATTAACATCAGCATATAATAACATATTTTATAACCTAGGAAGCGGCGATTATATATATGATGAAACATGTAATTTTGATAATAACTGCTATTTTGGGAATAAAACAGCGGGTGAGCCTGTAGAAGACCATGGAATATATACAGACCCTAAGCTAATAAACCCAGGGAGCAGTAAGGATGGAATGGATACTGTAGATGGATATAGGCTAAAAGCTAATTCGCCATGTATAAACGCAGGAAAGGTTATAGAAAATAATGGAGGAAAAGACTTTTTTGGAAACAAAGCACCTTTTGAAGGGACTCTTCCTGATATAGGAGCATGTGAGTACCAAGGAAAAGGCAAAGCACCTGACAGCTTAAGCAGTGAATTTGACTCAAATAGATTAGACAAAGGATGGAAGTTTATAAGAGAAAATAAAGATACCTGGAGCTTAGAAGCAAAACCAGACAATCTCAGAATATCTACAGAAGTTGGAGATTTAGCAAGAGATAAAAATGATCTTAAAAACATACTTGTAAAACCTGTAGGAAATAGCGACTTTGTACTAACCACAAAGCTTGACTTTGCAGCAGGCGAGGGAGGACAAAGTGCAGGACTT
>DIRE01000057.1:3612-3857 GCA_002426575.1 Clostridiaceae bacterium UBA5444
GCTAAAGAAAACTTAAACGGGCCAGCATTTGTAGCAAGAAGTGAATCTAATGGAATAAATAAAATGCTTTTAAGAAAAGGTAACAGCATAGGAGATGGATCAGCCTATATTAAGATAGAAAAAGATGGAGATACCATTTCAAGCTACTTTAGTGGAGACGGAAAAGAATGGACACAAGTTGTAAGTACTTCAGGAATAAATATAAAAGATCCAAAGATAGGATTATATGCAGGAGCATCTAAGAC
>DIRE01000026.1 GCA_002426575.1 Clostridiaceae bacterium UBA5444
ACTATTTAGCATCCTCATCCAAAAAGATGATATCTCAGGTTCAGTTACTATAACAGAAATATTAAGGCTTTCATTTACATCTTTTACCTGCTCATTGGCTAATTCAATTGGAAGTTTTGAATACCCCATTTCCACAGCCTTTTTTATTATCTGTTCTCTTGTAAACTCTGAAACACCTGTTTTATTATTAAATACCTTAGATACCGTGTTTCTTGACACTCCTAATTCATCTGCAATATCTTGGATTGTAACCAATTGTCTCAACTCCTTATTGCTTTGTTGTTTAATTGTTTTCTATATTCCGAATATTACATGCCTTTTAATTGAAATGTTAGCATATAACCTTAAAAAAGACAATATATCACCTTTAATTTAAACCAAAACTACACTAACTAATAATATTTAGCTAGTGTAGCTTCCCTATACAAAGGTAAAAAGGCATTTTATAGTATGTTTTTTTAACTTCAGGGAGAACTAGTCCCCTTGAAGTTATTATATTTTATATATTATTTAGATGCTTTCCATGCATTAACTTGATCTTGAACTTTTTTTATAATATCATTAAGCCCTGCATCATCAAGCTCTTTATTCATCTTTGGAAGTGCTTCATTAGGATCTACTGCTCCTGTTGTTACCTGTGCTTTGTATTTTGCATATGCATTTTTAACTACTGCAAGCTGTGTTTGTATTTTTGAATCATCTAATACAAATCCAAGTATAGGAGATGATTTTGCAGTGCCGTTAAACTTTTTTACATCATCCCACATATTTCCTGGAGCAGGATCAACTGCATACAAGCCATTAAAAAATGTTGCTTGTGAAAATGCTGCTGCATTCCAACCATCGTTTAATACCTTTATTGTATTATCTCCAGTTTTTTCATAGTTCTTGCCTTCAATACCATATGCAAGCATATTTCTAAATTTTGAATCACTATTTGCAAGATTTAAAACCTCCATAGCTGCTTCTGGATGTTCTGAGTTAACTGAAATAGCCTGCATTGAACCTTGAACGGATCCAGTTGTAAAGTAAGGCTGATATCTCAATGTTGATACAACATCATATCCCCCATTTTGTGTCCATGAAACATCTGCATATGGGAATCCATCAGCACCATATACAAATCTAAATTTAGGGGGATCTGTTAAAGTTGGTGCATCCTTATTTATATATCCAGCTTTATAGTATTTATGAAGAGTATTTAATTTACTCTTTATAGTATCTGTTGTAAATGGGTTTACCACGGTTGCTGTTTCATCAGTAACCTGAACGCCTACTGGGATATCATTATTTATTATCATATCAAACTCACTAAACAACCCATGCCAGCCTTCAGGGCCTGTGAGAACTAAAGGTGTCATTGATGGCTCATTTTCCTTAATTGTTTTAAGAGCTGGTTCTAACTTTTCTAGTGTATTAATATTTTTATAGTCTATGTTATATTTATCAACATATTCTTTTGCAAATACATAGTAAGGAGCAAGCGCTGTATCTTTATATGTTGGGATTGCGTATATGTTTCCATTAACTGTAGCTGCTTGCCATAATTCTTCTGGAATTAATTCTTTTAAATCTTTTCCATATTCATTAAGTAAGTCATCAAGCTTATAATATGCTCCTTTTCGAGCATTCAATACAAATGGGTTTCCCCATGAACTAGTAAAAGCAAGGTCATAGTCTTCTCCACTTGCTATAACTTTATTCATTTTATCTGAGTAATCAGCAAATGAAGCAAACTTAAATTCTACTGTAGCATTTACTTTTTCTTTTAGGTATTTGTTTATTTCTGCTTGTACTACATTAAGATCCTTTGGCTGATCTCCTACGCACCACCATATGAGGTTTGCTGTTTCGCCTTTTTTGTCTCCTGAACCAGATTTATTGTCACTACTACCACATCCTGTTGCTAAAACAAATACAAATAAACATGTCATTAATAATGAAAGTAATTTAAATCCCTTTTTCATTACAAATTCCTCCTTAGATTTCATGGTAGTGTAAAGTTAATACTACCGATTTTATAAATATATTCAATTTTGTATTGCAAATTCAAAAGCAGCATAAATTTAACCCTTAACTGCTCCAACAGTTAGCCCAGATACAAAATACTTTTGAAAGAATGGGTAAATGCAAGCTATTGGCAATGTTACAAGTATTACTATAGCCATTTTGGCAGATTCAGTTGGAAGTGATGCTATAACATCTGATGCTGTGCCACCCATTACCGAACTGTTTTGCTTTAGAAACTCCACATTCTTTTCAATTTCCATAAGCACTGCCTGAAGAGGCAATAGCTCGTTTTTATCTATAAACAACATAGCATTGAACCAGTCATTCCAATAAGAAAAAGTAAGGAATAGACCAATTGTTGCTAAGGCTGGTAATGATATTGGTAAAACAATCTCAAAGAAAATCTTAAGCTGCCCTGCTCCATCTATCTTTGCAGATTCTATAATGGAATCTGGTATGGTTGTTGTAAAAAATGTTCTTAAAACTATTATATAAAAAGATGAAACAGCTATTGGTAAAATTAGTGCAAGCAGATTGTTCTTCAAATGCAATACCCCTGATACCACTAAGTAGAAAGATATCATTCCT
>DIRE01000086.1:0-31633 GCA_002426575.1 Clostridiaceae bacterium UBA5444
AGAGCATTCGGTTCATACCCGGAGGGTCGTAGGTTCGAGTCCCACCGCCGCTACCATAATGAATATAAACCAGTTCTAAACTATAATTATTTGGAACTGGTTTTTTTATTGTCTAAATTTGTGATCCATGGTCGTATAATTTTAAATATGTGAGCCATTATAATGACAAAAATTACCATACTATAGTGATATAATAACCATACTCTGTATAAATAGGGGTGGTTATTATGGATTCAACATTAAAACATGAAAGTACAGCGTTTAAAGGAAAAGGCAAAACCATTTTTAGAGATATAAAGATAAAGCCTATTAAAAATGGGTATTTAGTAAAGCTTATGGCTATTGGATTTATAATGGGGAGGGTAATTATACTAGACACATTAACTCCCTTTGGGGTGGCATTTTTAATGGCCATTATACCTAAAAACAAATTAAAGTACATAGCCTTAATTGGGACAAGCATTGCTCTAGGTTCTATTACGAGGATTAATGGGATCTATAGCATAATGCTTATATTATCTTTAATATCACTTGTTATATTTACATGGACTTTTAAGCTAAACAAGAAGAGCTCAGCTTTAAGGATAGGGGAGATTGGCTTTTTAACAAGCTTTTTTATATCTATTACAGTGAGCTTTTATAGCAATAATACATTCATATTGTATGATACATTGTTAGGCCTTTTCAATTCAGCTATTATTATATCTTTATATTATATATTTAGATATTGCATCCCAGTACTTGAAAAACAAAGCCTATATAATGCCTACTCTAAAGTGTCTAGAAAGTTTTTATCTAATGAGGAGTTTATATGTATTTCAATAATATGGGGTCTAATAATATCTGGTATGTCAGACCTTTATATATTTGGGTTATCAGTTAAATTGGTCTTGTCAGTATTTTTAATAGCTACAGTAGCTTATGGCAGGGGGGCTGGTATAGGCACTGCTTTAGGAACTACCATAGGGCTCATATCTGGCATTTCATCTAATCAGGCTCCAATTATAATAGGCACATTTGCATTTTGTGGACTTTTATGCGGCGTATTTAGAGAGGCTGGTAAATTAGCTTCAAGCCTTGGGTTTATTGCTGCTGATGTTATAATGATGTTTTATCTTGGTGCTAATTATGCTGTACTTGGGGTTAAAGAAACTATTTTGGGAATTATAATATTTAATATATTTCCAAAGTCTATTATAAAGAGTATGATGCCTTTTGTGGATTATGATACATCAAAGCTTATAGAGCAGCAATCCTACATGGATAGGATTAAGGATATTATACAAGGAAAACTTTCAAACACTGTACATGTTTTTGATGAACTTGCAAAAGCATTAAAAGATGGGGGAGAATATAAAGATGACAGCAAAGAATTTAATTTAATGGTTAATTCTGTTGCTGAAGGGACATGCTCCAATTGTGATGCAAGGGATATATGCTGGGAAAGAAACTTTTATAATACATATAAAAGCCTATACAACCTTCTTGATGCTGTTTACGAAAATGGAGAAATTGATTTAGATAATATACCAGATAACTTAAAGGATAATTGTATTAAGCCAAATACATTGGTTAAGTATGCTAATCATGTATTTAATGTGTATAAAATGAATTATAAGTGGAGAAGCAAAATAGAAGATGGCAGAAAAGTGGTCTATGAGCAGCTTAATGGAATAAGCCAAATAATTGAGGAACTGTCAATGGATATTTCAAAAGAAGTTAGCTACAAAAAAGATATAGAGGAAGAGGTGGCAGTTGCTCTAGATAAGGAAGGGATAGGATTTATAGATGTTGCAGTACGTAAGGGTGATGAGGGAAGGATGGAGGTTGATATATATAAAAGGCCTTGCCTTGGCAGAAGGGAATGTGTAAAAACCATAAGCCCAATTGTATCAAAGGCAATAAATAAGAGAATGAAAAGAGACTGGTCTTTATGCAATATAAAAAATGATAATAATGTTTGCTGTTTTAAGCTTGTTGAGGAGGTCAACTTTCAAGTATCTACAGGCGTTGCACGGTCAATAAAGGATAAAACGAAGGTATCTGGGGACAGCTATTCCTTTATGGAAATTGGCGGAGGCAAGTATATGATAGTTATAAGCGATGGCATGGGAACTGGGCTTATGGCTGCTAAGGAAAGCGGCACTGCCATAGATTTGCTTGAAAAGTATATGGAGGCGGGGTTTGATAAGTCTACCGCCCTTAGGGCAATAAACTCTGCCATGGCATTTAAATCACCTGATGATAACTTTGCAACTATTGATATTTGTATAGTAGATTTATATTCAGCGGAGGCTGAGTTTACTAAAATAGGTGCCGTATCCACGTTTATTAAAAGAAGCAATAATACAATTGAGGAGATAAGCGCAACCACACTTCCAATTGGAATATTAAGCAGTATTAATATTGAATCTAAAAAGGTTCAGCTAGAGCACGGGGATATGATAATAATGGTTACAGATGGGGTACAGGAGGCAGGAGGAAAAAGTGGGGGCTGGATAAAAAGATTCCTTGAGCAAATAGAAAGCGGAAATCCTAAGCAGGTTGCAGAAGAGTTTCTGCAGAAGGCAAAGGAGAGAGAAAAAGGAGAAGTATACGATGATATGACCGTACTTGTATCAAAAATATGGAGAGTTTTATAAAAACCTTAGGGAAATTAACTTCCCCTAAGGTTTTTTAGGGTATAAAGGTATAAATGTGTTTACAAAGATTGCAATAAAATATATCATAGTTTATATGTATGAGGTAAGAAGTAAGAGTGAAGAGGTTTGGTGAGAGTATGGATAGTGCAATGGATACTATAGAAAAATATAATATGTTGTCTGTGGGGGATAAAGTGGTTGTAGGTGTGTCTGGGGGACCAGACTCTATTGCCTTGCTTTATTTTCTGCATCAAATAAAAGATAGGTATTCTCTTTCCCTGCATGTAGCTCACTTAAACCATATGTTAAGGGGAGATGAGGCGGATAAAGATACAGAGTATGTTGTTAAGTTTTGCGAAGGGCTTAATGTGCCTTGTACAGTCAAATATGTAGATATAAAGGAAATGGCAAAGCAAAATGGATTATCTTCTGAAGAAGCAGGCAGAAAAGCAAGATATGAATTTTTTAGTGATGTTTTAAAAGAGACTAATGGCCATAAGGTGGCTCTTGCCCACAATCTAAATGATCAGGCTGAAACCATAATCATGAGAATAATGAGGGGAACAGGCCTTGATGGATTATGCGGTATAAAGCCTTTTAGGGATCATATATACATACGCCCTCTTTTGTATACTAGCAGATGTGAAATAGAGGAATACTGTAGTAAGAACAATCTGCTTCCAAGAATAGATAAAACTAATTTAGAGACTATATATACAAGAAACAAGATAAGGCTTGAGCTTATACCCTATATTAAAGAAAATTTTAATACTAATATAGAAAGCACAATATCTTCAATGACAGATATATTATCTGAAGATAATGATTTTATTGAAGGCTATGCAGATGAAATATACAACAAAATTTCTATAAAGAAAGAGAATAAAGTTTTAATAGATATAGATGATATAAATAGGCTTCATGATTCAATTAAAAAAAGAGTTATAAGAAAGGCAATAAATGATGTAAAAGGTGATTTAATTTCTATTGAAAGCAAGCATATAGATATTATTATGTCAATAATAGATAGGGCAGAAACAGGTATAGCCATTGATCTTCCTAAAAACTTAAAAGCAAAGGTCGAATATGGTAAACTAATTATAATAAGGCAGCAAGAGCATAATAAATATAGATTGTTTAGAGATGTATATATTCCTAGCAGGGTTTATATAGATGAAATTAATTGTATATTTAACTTTAGTATATTAGACTTAAAAGATAACAAAAATATAGATTATAAAAACAAAAATAAAGCTAAAGACCGGTTTATTAAATATTTTGATTATGATAAAATAAAAGGTAATTTAAGCATAAGGTATAGGAAAGATGGAGATTATATTATACCTCTAGGTATGAGAGGCAGAAAAAAGCTGAAGGATTATTTTATTGACAAGAAAGTACCAAGAGATAGGAGAGATGAAATCCCTCTTATAGCCTTAGGGCAGGAAATATTATGGATAGTTGGTTTTACTATAAATGATAATTATAAAATAGATAATTATACAAACAAAATATTAAAGATAGAGCTAACAGATAATAGACGGGGGGACACAATATGTTAAATGACGTAGAAGAAGTACTAATATCGAGAGAGGAAATAACAAAGAGGATAAAAGAGCTAGGAAAGCAGATTTCAGAGGACTACAAGGATAAGGATTTAATGCTTATTGGTGTTTTGAAAGGGTCTGTACCTTTTATGGCAGATCTTTTAAAGGAGATTTCAATCTACTGCACAATGGACTTTATGGCAGTATCAAGTTATGGAAGTTCAACAAAATCTTCAGGGGTTGTAAGGATATTAAAAGACCTTGATTCTAGTATAGAAAATAAGGATATACTTATTGTAGAGGATATAATAGATACTGGTCATACATTAAAGTATCTAATAGAAAATTTAAGGTCTAGAAATCCTAAAAGCATAAAAGTATCTTGCCTTCTTGATAAACCTGATAGGAGAGAGGTTGAACTTGATATAGATTATGTAGGGTTTAAGATACCAGATGCATTTGTAATAGGCTATGGCCTTGATTATGCAGAAAGGTACAGAAACCTTCCTTTTATAGGAGTGCTAAAAAGAGAAGTTTACCAAACTGAGTAAGAATTATTGTAATTGAATAATCATTATGTTAAAATAGTTAAATGTAAAAGAAGCCGTATTTAGAGAGGGGGATCATAGATGAAGAAGATATTTCGTAGTACTGGTTTGTGGATATTGATAATCCTTGTTATATTTTTCGCTACAACAGTATTAAATGGCAGTGGAAAGCCAAAGAAAGAAATTATATATAGTGATCTTGTTTATAATATAAAACAAAGACAAGTAGACAAAATTGAAATATATGAAAATAAAGTAAATGGTACAATGAAAAATGGAGAGCAGTTTACAGTTACCACCTTAGATGGCAGAGATGTTTATAAAGAGGTTATGCAGCTTAAAGCTCAGTATAATATATCAGATCAGGAGCTAAAGGTCGCGCAGATACCAACACAGCCTTTGCCGTTTTGGGTTACGATGCTGCCTACAGCGCTCATACTAATACTCATTATGGTGTTTTGGTTTGCGTTCCTCCAACAGTCCCAAGGAGGAAATGGGGGACGGGGGGTCATGTCGTTTGGAAAGAGCAAAGCACGTATGGTTACTAGTGATAAAAAGAAGGTAACATTTGATGACGTAGCAGGTGCAGATGAAGAAAAAGCAGAACTTGCAGAAATAGTCGACTTTTTAAAGCAGCCAAGAAAGTATATTGAACTTGGTGCTAGAATACCAAGAGGAGTACTACTTGTTGGACCTCCTGGAACTGGTAAGACCCTTCTTGCAAAAGCTGTTGCCGGAGAAGCTGGAGTTCCTTTCTTTAGCATAAGTGGTTCTGACTTTGTTGAAATGTTTGTAGGTGTTGGAGCATCAAGGGTTAGGGATTTATTTGAACAGGCAAAGAAGAATTCACCAAGTATTGTTTTTATAGATGAGATAGATGCAGTAGGAAGACAAAGAGGAGCAGGTCTTGGCGGCGGCCATGATGAGAGAGAGCAGACATTAAATCAGCTGCTTGTTGAGATGGATGGGTTTGGAGTAAATGAAGGTGTAATAATTATTGCAGCAACAAACAGACCTGATGTACTAGATCCTGCACTTTTAAGACCTGGAAGATTTGATAGACAGGTATTTGTTGGGGTACCAGATATTAAGGGAAGAGAAGCCATATTAAAAGTTCATTCAAAAGGTAAACCTCTTGGAGAAGATGTTGATTTATTAACCCTTGCTAAGAGGACACCAGGCTTTACTGGTGCAGACCTTGAGAACTTAACAAATGAAGCCGCACTTCTTTCTGTTAGGAAAGCCAAGAAAGAGATAGGAATGCAGGAGCTTGAAGAATCAATTACAAGGGTTATTGCAGGCCCTGAGAAGAAGAGCAGAGTAATGAACGAGAAGGAAAGAAGACTTACTGCTTTCCATGAGGCTGGTCATGCAGTTGTAATGAAGCTGCTTCCAAACTCTGACCCTGTTCATCAGGTAAGCATAATCCCAAGAGGAAGAGCTGGAGGATATACTTTATCACTTCCAGAGGAAGATAAGCATTATGCATCAAAGTCTGAAATAAACCAAGAGATTATAGGGCTACTTGGAGGACGTGCAGCTGAAAAGATAGTTTTAAATGATATAAGCACTGGAGCAAGTAATGATATAGAAAGAGCAACAGGACTTGCACGAAAGATGGTAACCGAATATGGTATGAGTGACAGGTTAGGTCCTATGACATTTGGAAGTGCACATGATGAGGTATTCTTAGGACGTGACTTTACAAGAAGCAGGAACTATAGTGAAGGTGTTGCCTCTGAAATAGATACTGAAATAAGAAGTATTATAGAGGCTGCTTATGAAAGGGCTGAGACTCTGCTTAAAGATAATAGAGATAAACTAAATAGGGTTGCCGAAGCTTTACTTGAAAAAGAAAAGCTAGAAGCAGATGAACTCGAAGAGTTATTTAGTATGGCATAAAAACTGCGGCTTAGCCGCAGCTTTTTTATTTTTATATTATAAAAAATATACTATACTGATAATGCGAAAAAAGGTAAAATGGGGTAAACTTAAAGTAGGAGGTGTTTTTTATGGATATAAAATTAGGTTCATCTTACACTGTAGAGGCGAATGTTAATAAAGAAGATACTGCTTTAGCTCAAGGAAGCGGAGAGATTGAAGTTTTTGCTACTCCTAGACTTGTATCTATTATGGAGAAGGCGGCAGTGAATGCTGTTTCACCTTATATTGATGAAGGGTATACAACTGTAGGTACAAGGATAGATATAAAGCATATTGCGGCAACACCAATTGGAATGAAGGCTAAGGCATATGCTGAGCTTTTAGAGGTTGATGGAAAAAGACTTGTATTTAAGGTTGAGGCATTTGATGAGGTAGAAAAAATAGGAGAAGGAATTCACGAAAGATACATAGTGAATATAGATAGATTTTTAAATAAAGCTAAATGTAAATTATAAATTATATATTCTGGAGGTGTTTTTTGTGTATAGCAATATAGATATTTCAGATTCAATGACGGTTAAGCTTGACAATGAATATTTAGAGATGCCAGAGTTTGTAAAAGGTATAAGAAGGGCGCCAGATAGGGGATTTACTTTAAATAAGTCCCAAACGGTTACAGCTTTATTAAATTCTCTTCGCTATGTACCTGAGGAACTACATGAAAGATTAGCACCAGAGTTTTTGGAAGAGCTTAAAACAAGAGGAAGGATATATGGCTATAGATTTAGACCTGAAGGAAATATTAAGGCAAAGCCAATTGATGAGTATAAGGGAAATTGTATAGAGGGCAAGGCATTTCAGGTTATGATGGACAATAATCTTGATTTTGACGTGGCACTATATCCTTATGAGCTTGTAACCTATGGAGAGACTGGGCAGGTATGCCAAAACTGGATGCAGTATAGGCTTATAAAAAAGTATCTTGAAATAATGACTGAGAATCAAACGCTTGTTGTTGAATCAGGACACCCTTTAGGACTGTTTAAGTCAAGGCCTGAGTCACCAAGGGTTATTATTACCAATGCCCTTATGGTAGGAATGTTTGATAATTATAAAGATTGGCATGTGGCAGAGCAGATGGGTGTTGCAAATTATGGTCAGATGACTGCTGGTGGGTGGATGTATATAGGGCCTCAAGGAATTGTTCATGGAACATTTAATACAATAATAAATGCTGGAAGATTAAAGCTTGGAATAGGGCCAAATGAAGATTTAAGGGGCCATTTATTTGTTTCATCAGGTCTTGGGGGCATGAGTGGAGCACAGCCAAAGGCAGTTGAGATTGCAAATGGAGTTGGCATATTTGCAGAGGTTGATTATTCAAGAATAAAAACAAGGCTTGATCAAGGCTGGGTAAGCATGGTTACAGAAAGCATTGAAGAGGCTGTATCTGTTGCCTTAGATTATGTCAAAAGACGTGAGACCATATCTATTGCATATCATGGGAATATAGTTGACCTGCTCCAGTATGCAGTTGATAATAATATAAAAATAGAGCTTCTAACTGATCAAACATCATGTCATGCTGCATATGATGGAGGGTACTGTCCTTTCGGTATTACATTTGAAGAAAGGACTGAACTTTTAAAAAGTAATAGGGAAAAATTCGCACATCTTGTGGACAAATCTTTGAGGCGTCATTTTGAACTTATAAAGACACTAGTTAGCAGGGGAACATACTTTTTCGATTATGGAAATAGCTTTATGAAGGCTGTATTTGATGCTGGAGTTAAAGAGATATCCAAAAACGGGGTTGATGAGAAGGATGGATTTATATTCCCATCTTATGTTGAGGATATAATGGGACCAGAGCTTTTCGATTATGGGTATGGGCCTTTTAGATGGGTTGCATTAAGCGGAAAAAGAGAGGATTTACTTAAAACAGATCATGCTGCAATGGAATGTATAGACCCAAATAGAAGGGGACAGGATAGGGATAACTATATTTGGATTAGAGATGCAGACAAAAATAATCTTGTAGTTGGAACACAGGCTAGGATACTATACCAAGATGCAGGCGGAAGGGTTAGGATAGCACTTAAATTCAACGAGATGGTTAGAAATGGAGAAATAGGGCCTATTATGATTGGAAGGGATCATCATGATGTAAGCGGAACTGATTCCCCATTTAGAGAGACTTCAAATATAAAGGATGGAAGCAATGTAATGGCAGACATGGCTGTTCAATGCTTTGCTGGGAATGCAGCTCGTGGAGTGAGCCTTGCAGCACTTCATAATGGCGGAGGAGTAGGAATAGGCAAGGCAATAAACGGGGGTTTTGGACTAGTACTTGATGGAAGTAAAAGGGTTGACGAGGTAATAAAGTCAGCATTAAATTGGGATGTAATGGGAGGAGTTGCAAGGAGAGCTTGGGCTAGGAATAAAAATTCTATATCTGTTGGACTAGAGTATAATGGTGAAAATAAAGAAGACTCTCAAATAACACTGCCATATATTCCAAAGGAAGGGTTTGTTGAAAAACTAGTGAACGATAACTTTAAAGGAGGGCAGGGACAATAATGGCAAAAATAATTGAGTGCGTACCAAATTTTAGTGAGGGAATAGATAAAAAAAAGATAGAGGCAATTGTTGATGGAGTAAGAAAAACTGAAGGGGTTAAATTACTTGACTATTCCTCAGACAAAGACCATAACAGGAGTGTTGTAACATTTGTAGGAAGCCCTGAAGGGGTACTAGAGGCTGCCTTTAACCTAACTAAAATAGCATCAGAGACTATAGATATGACTCTTCACCATGGGGAACACCCAAGAATGGGGGCGGTTGATGTAATACCTTTCATTCCAGTATCTGAGGTTACAATGGAAGAATGTATAGAAATTGCAAATAGGCTTGGAGAGAGGATTGGAAGAGAGCTAAGTATTCCTGTTTATCTTTATGAAGAGGCTGCAAAATGTGAAGGAAGAAGGAATCTTGCTGATGTAAGAAGGGGACAATACGAAGGATTCTTTGAAAAAATAAAGAAAGAGGAGTGGAAGCCAGACTTTGGCCCTTGCGTTATGAATGTAAAGTCAGGGGCTGTAGCAGTAGGTGCAAGGGTTCCTCTTGTAGCTTTTAATGTAAATTTAGGAACCAACAATATAGATATTGCAAATAATATAGCAAAGAAAGTAAGGTTTATAGGCGGAGGACTAAGATGTGTAAAGGCAATGGGGGTTAAGCTTCAAGATAGGGATATTGTTCAGGTTTCAATGAACCTTGTAAATTATGAAAAGACAGCAGTTTACAGGGCCTTTGAAATGGTAAAGATGGAAGCTAAAAGGTATGGTGTACCCGTAGTCGGGAGTGAGGTTATTGGGCTTACCCCAATGAAGGCATTGATAGATTGTGCAGAATACTATCTGCAAATAGAGAACTTTAGCATGGATCAGATACTTGAAAATAGAATATCAGAATAGGAGTGGTCAAATGTTTGTTGATATGACGATTGGAGAGTTTTTGGATAAAACTGCAGCAGGTACCCCAACACCTGGAGGGGGAAGTGTTTGTGCACTAACTGGTGCATTGGCGGCATCACTTTCTATAATGGTTGGAGAGCTTACAGTTAATAAAGACATTGATGAAAAGGTAAGAAAAGATGCCTTAGATACCATGGAGAAAAGCAAAATGCTTCTTGAAAAACTAAAAAAGGGGATAGATGAGGATCCTAAAGCCTTTGATAAAGTAATGGAAGCCATTAGACTGCCTAAAGTAAGTGACGATGATAAAAAGAAGAGAATTGATTCTATTCAAAAGGCATTAAAAGAAGCTGCAGAAACCCCTTATGAGGTTGCTAAGCTTTGCATACAAGTAATGGAGGTTTCAATTCATATGCTAAAGATAGGAAACAAAAATGCTGCAAGCGATGCAGCAGTATCAGGCTATCTTGCATATGCAGCATTAAATGGGGCAATACACAATGTAAAAATAAATTTAAACTCTATTAAAGATGTGGATTATGTGAATGAAATGAAAAAGAATGTGGATAACATTCTATCAAAAAGTGAAGAACTCTTTGCCACAGTAAAGTCTGAAGCAGACAGAGTAATATAATAGGCGGGCAGGCGATATAATGGATATTTTAATTAAAAATATTTCACAGCTTGTAACCCCAAAGGGCAATTCTCTAAAATGCGGCAAGGAAATGCTTGATGTATCTATAGTAGAGGATGGATGGGTATTAATTAAAGATGGCCTCATTGAAGAGGTGGGTAGTGGCAATATAAACGAGGACAAAGGAGTCCATATAATAGATGGAAGAGGGAAAACTGTATGCCCCGGGCTTATTGACCCTCATACCCATCTTATTCATGGAGGGTCTAGGGAAAATGAACTTGAGATGAAGCTAATGGGTGTACCTTATATAGATATACTAAAAAAGGGTGGGGGCATACTAAGCACTGTCAGAGAGACAAGGCGTTGTTCTAAAGAAGAGCTAAAGGAGAAAGCTAAAAAAAGCATGAATCAGATGATGCTTCATGGAACAACTACTTGTGAGGCAAAATCTGGTTATGGCCTTAACTTTGAGGATGAGATAAAGTGCTTAGAGGCAGTTAGAGAATTAAATGAAGAACACCCACTAACCATTGTCCCTACATATATGGGAGCCCATGCAGTACCAGAGGAGTATAGTGATAAAAGGGGCGAATATGTAAAATTAATGAAAGAAAAGGTGATACCTTATATTTCCCAGGAAAAATTGGCGGAGTTTGTAGACTGTTTCTGCGAAGAAGGGGTTTTTACGGTGGATGAGTCTAGGGAAATCTTGGAATGCGCAATTGAGTATGGGTTTAAGGTAAAAATTCATGCAGATGAGATAAAACCAATTGGAGGGGCTTGCCTTGCAGGGGAGCTTAAAGCAATATCTGCGGAACATCTTTTGGCGACTTCAACAGAAGGAATTATTTCTATGAAAGAAAATGGGGTGTGTCCAGTTCTTCTCCCAGCAACTTCTTTCTACCTTATGGCAGGTAGGTTTGCAGATGCAAGGAAAATGATAGAATATGGTCTTCCAGTTACATTAGCCACGGATTATAACCCGGGTACATGCCCCACAGAGTCTCTTCAGACAATAATGACATTTGCATGTTTTGGTATGAAGATGGTTCCCCGGGAGATAATAAGCGCAATGACAATAAATGCAGCCTGTGCCATAGATAGGCAAGACACTATAGGTACCATAGAACAAGGTAAAAATGCTGATATAGTAATATTTGATACACCAAACTTAAATTATCTTATTTATCATTTCGGAATAAACCATGTGGATACAGTGATTAAAAATGGACATATTGTAGTTGAAAACCAAAGCTTAATGCTTTGACTTAAGTATTACGGGGGTGGCTCATATGAAAACAGATATAGAGATAGCCCAAGAGGCTAAAATGAAACCAATATTAGATATTGCTAAAGATTTAGGGCTTTTAGAAGATGATGTTGAGCTTTATGGAAAGTATAAAGCCAAAATATCTCAAGATGCCTTAAAAAGACTAGAGAATAAGGAAGAAGGAAAGCTGATACTTGTAACTGCAATAAACCCAACACCAGCAGGGGAAGGAAAGTCAACAGTTACAATAGGACTTGGAGATGCGTTAAATAAAATAGGGAAAAAAGCATCTATAGCACTTAGAGAGCCTTCTTTAGGTCCCGTGTTTGGGATTAAGGGGGGTGCAGCAGGAGGAGGGTATTCCCAAGTTGTGCCTATGGAGGATATAAACCTTCATTTTACAGGGGATATGCATGCAATTACAGCTGCAAATAATTTGCTGTCTGCAGCAATAGATAATCATATACATCAAGGAAACAAGCTCTGTATTGATTCTAGGAGGATAATATGGAGAAGGGTTATGGATATGAATGACAGGGCTCTTAGAAACGTGGTGGTAGGCCTTGGAGGCAAGGCTAACGGATTTGTAAGAGAAGACTCATTTATGATAACTGTTGCGTCAGAGATAATGGCAATACTATGTTTATCAAAGGATTTAATGGATTTAAAAAGTAGGATTGGAGATATACTTGTAGCTTATGATATAAATGGCGAGCCTATATTTGCTAGGGACTTAAAGGTACAAGGGGCAATGACTCTTTTGCTTAAGGACGCTATAAAGCCAAACCTTGTGCAGACCCTTGAAAATACTCCTGCCTTTGTACATGGGGGGCCTTTTGCCAATATTGCCCATGGCTGCAATAGTATATTAGCTACAAAATGCGGCCTTAAGCTATCCGATTATCTTGTTACAGAGGCTGGATTTGGAGCAGATCTTGGAGCAGAAAAGTTCTTGGATATAAAATGCAGGTTCGGGAATTTAGCCCCATCATGTGTTGTAATAGTTGCAACAGTTAGGGCATTAAAGCATCATGGAGGAGTGGCTTTAGATAAACTTAATATAGAAAATGTAGAAGCCACTCAAAAGGGTTTTTCTAATTTGGAAAAACAAATAGAGAATATTAAAAAGTATAAGGTGCCAGTAGTTGTTGCAATAAATAAGTTCTCGAGCGATACGGAAAAAGAGATTAATTGTATAAAGAAAAAGTGCCGAATGTTAGGAGTTCCTGCAGAAGAAACAGAAGGCTTTACAAAAGGCGGGGAAGGCGGAATTGAACTTGCTAAACGTGTAGTTAAAGAGATAGAGAATGGAGAAAACCAATTTAAATTCTTATATGATGAAAAACTACCTATTATAGATAAAATAAATATAATTGTAAAAGAGATATACGGAGGGGATGGCGCAATATTTACAAAGACCGCCCAAAATCAGATAAAAGAGATAGAGAGATTAGGACATGATAAGCTGCCTATATGTATAGCAAAGACTCAATACTCATTATCAGATGATCCAAAACTGTTAGGAAGACCACAAGGATTTAAGGTTACAGTAAAAGAGGTTAGGCTCTCAAATGGTGCAGGATTTATCGTAGCACTCACAGGAGATATAATGACAATGCCAGGACTTCCAAAGACTCCCGCAGCAGAAAACATTGACATAGACAAAAACGGCAAAATAACAGGCCTATTTTAGAATAAATAAAAGGTAGTGCTTTAAGCAGGCGCTACCTTTTCACTCTTACCCCTTACCTATTTCATGTTTACCAATATATCAGAAATAACACTATTCTTTACAGCCGCATCCCCACCTATTACGTTTATAGACTTAATATTATCGTGGTAAGGACTTATATAGTTTGTAATAGGCCTATTGTCTGATTTATTATTTACTAAGAAAATGTGAGAGCCTGTCAGTGATGCTAAAGGGGAACCAGATAAAGCATCAGGGAAGTTATCACCTGTTGCAAAATATATTGTATCCATATTAATGTCTTCACTAAATCTTTTTGCTATAGTAATATTTGTATCATATCTATCCCTGCCAGATAACCTTTCTGCATTTGGGAATTTACTTAGCTGTGAGTCTGCTATTGCCTGCTGGCCTCCAATTATATAGGAGGTGCCGATCTTTTTATTTGCTAAATAATGCTCAACTGATTTTGGAATATTATTATTTTGTGTCAATATTATAGGAATTTGGGATTTTGCAGCATAGGATGCAATTGAAAGTGCATCAGGGAAGTTTTCACCTGTTGCTACCACTATTTTATCAGCAGAGCCTATTTCTTCTGCAATGGCTATGGAGGTTTCATACCTATCATTTCCAGATATACGAGTACAATTAAGGCCTTTGTTTTCTAAATAAGATTCTATATTATTTGATATGGCGTTAGTTCCGCCTACTAGTATAATATTTTTCACATTTAATCTATCAAGTTCTGCATCAACCTTTGGGTCGAGCTTTTTTGAATTTGTAAGAAGAATTGGTGCATTATATTTTTTTGCCAAAGGGGATGCACTTAGTGCATCAGGAAAGTTGTCTCCAGTTGCAATTACTGCGGTATCTGCACTTTGTGCATTTGGCCATCCAGTCTTTGATATTGCAACAGAGGTTTCATACCTATTTAATCCTACAATTGTATTAGGAAGCATGGTTAGATTTCTTTTAGGGTTATTTGGATCTAATGTTAAATCATTTGAACTTACAACATTACCATCTTTATCTTTAGCATAGACTCTTATTGTAGATTTATATGATAATATACTATCACTTAAAGTCATACTGCCTCCTAAATAGGATGTGGTAAAGGTGCCAACTATAGAATCTCTGCCCTTGCTATCAGTTGTTGTCCTAACTGGAGTTGGAAGGGCCGATTCATCAGTAAAATCAATAACTGTATACTCTATATCTGAAGTATTATCGTCAATGCTCTCAGTCCAGCTTAATGTAAATGCACCATTATCAATATTGGTTAGTGCAAGTAAAGGTGCTGTAGGAGGAGTAGTATTTTTAGCAGATACACCTGAAATATTTGACCAATAATTATATAAACCAGGAACCTGCCATGCTAGAGGCAGTTTATAATTTTCTTGAGGGCAAAGGTTATACATGGAGCTTGAATACTCATACGAGCGCCCCTTATCTGAAGCAGCTTGGTCACGAATATCCTCAAAAGCAAAGCTTTTCTTGCCCATTGGGCTTCCATAAAGTTGTAAATAGTCGTCAGCAGCTATTTCAGCAGGATTCCACATATGGCTTCCATTATCAATATCTTTGTATGAATTTAGGTTTCTGATTTTATAATAAGGAGACTTCATGGAATTTGAAAACTCTTTGTCTCCATGCTTGTTAATATAATAGTATGTAAAGTGATGGCCATATTCATGAGATAAAACATTAGCAAGTTCAGGAAAAGTAATTGTGTCACAGCCATATATTTCTATAAACCTTCCTTTTGCAAGCTTATATGAACCAGTTTTATTAGTCCACATTCCATACCATATTCCACCAGTACCATTTCCATAAGGGTAATCTGGTATAAGGTCTATATTAGATAGATAGGATATCTCTTCCCCTATTCCATTTTTCAAAAGCTCATCATATACAGACTTTAATGCAGCAGTATCTGAGAATTTTTTGGAGAAGCTTCTTATTTCAACCCCGTTTTTCCCAGTGTAAGTGGCTAAAGGAGTCTTTGAGTAGGTGTTTTTTTGACTGTCTTCATCTAAGAATACTACATCTGATGTTTTTTGATGCTCATATTCGTGTAGATGTTCTTTTGGGAAAGCAGCAGATGCCGTGTTTCCTAAGATAAATATTGCAATTAAAGCTACAGACAGTAATTTTTTTAATCTATTGATCATGTAATCGCCCCCATAAGTGTTTTATAAAGTTATAATAACATATTATTATAAGAGTATGTTAGGTGATGCTAGATATTATTGACTCCAAATCTTTATACAAATAAAATATTTTATTGTTATGGTGTTGAATATATAAGATTTTGTGTTATGATACAATTGTCGGGATTTTTTTGTAATGTTATATTTTTTATGTAATTCTAAAAAAATTTGTATTAAGCGGGACATAAATAGACCAGCTTGGACAAGATATTATTAACTCTGCCATAGACTAATTTAAATAGGAGGGATAACATGAGTAAGATTGATGAATTGTTCGAACGCAAAGAGAAGATTCAGCAAGGCGGAGGATCTACAGAAGTTGAAAAACAACATGAAAAAGGCAAGATGTCTGCAAGAGAGAGGATTAATTATCTTCTTGATGAAGGCAGCTTTGTTGAAATGGATGCATTTGTAAATCATAGATGTAGCAATTTCAATATGGAAGATATAAATACACCTGCAGAGGGCGTTGTTACAGGTTATGGTACCATAAACGGAAGATTGGTATTTGTTTATGCTCAAGACTTTACTGTAATTAAAGGCGCTCTAGGCGAGATGCATGCAAAGAAGATATGCAAGGTTCTTGATATGGCAGTAAAAATGGGGGCACCTGTTATAGGAATAAATGATTCAGAGGGTGCAAGAATACAAGAAGGTGTAGATGCATTATCAGGATATGGCCAAATTTTCTATAGAAACAGCAGGGCATCAGGCGTTGTACCTCAAATTTCTGTAATCCTAGGCACATGCGCGGGGGGAGCAGTATTTTCTCCTGCTTTAGCAGACTTTACATTTATGGCTTCAGATACAAGCAAAATGTTTATTTCAAGTCCTAAGGCAATTAGTACAGCTACTGGGGAGGACATTTCAGAGGAAGACTTAGGAGGAGCAGCTATTTGTGGCAGCAAATCTGGAGTTGCAGATTTTGTTTTAAAAGATGATACAGAATGCCTAGATGGCGTTAAAAAACTTATAGGTTACCTTCCATCAAACAATACTGAGATACCTTTAGGATTTGAATCTAAGGATGATTTAAATAGAAATATACCTGAATTAGATGAAGTCATTGCTGAGTTATCAGATGATGCTTCAGATAAGGCCGTTGATATGAAGTATGTAATACAAACAATAGTTGACGATGGAGATTTCTTTGAGGTTAAGCAAGGCTTTGCTCAAAATATAATAGTAGGCTATGGAAGAATAAATGGAAGGACTATTGGAATAGTTGCAAATCAGCCTATGGCTCTTTCAGGATTCTTAGATATGGATGCTGCAGATAAAGCTGCAAGATTTATTAGAACTTGTGATGCATTTAATATTCCAATACTTAATCTTGTGGATGTTCCAGGTTTCTTGCCAGATGTAAACCAAGAGATGGGCGGAATAATAAATAATGGAGCAAAAATGATATATGCTTATTCTGAAGCTACGGTTCCAAAGGTTACAATGATTGTAAGAAAAGCCTATGGAAGTGCATATGTTGCCATGTGCAGCAAAGAATTAGGAGCAGATGTGGTTTATGCATGGCCTAATGCAGAGATTGCAGTTACATCCCCTGATGGAATAGCAAATATTATATTTAAAAATGAAATAGAATCTGCAATAAACCCTGAAGAGGAATTAAACGCAAAAACTAAAGAATATAAAGATGAGTTTACAACACCTTATATTGCAGCTGAAAGAGGATATATTGATGATGTTATAGTTCCATCAGAATCGAGACAGAGAATTGCCGCTGCATTTGAGATGCTGCAAAATAAAAGAGATAAGGGATTACCTAAAAAACACGGAAATCTTCCCTTATAAAAATAAAAAGGGAATAGGAGGAGTCATAACATGAGCGTATTAGCAGAAAGCCTTTGGACAACTTTGATTTGTTTTACAATAGTTTTCCTTGTTCTTATTGTGTTGATATTTATAATGAAATTTCAACATTATGTAATTGAGAAAATAAACAGTATAGGGGCTAAAAAAAAACCTTCTCAAGCAACAGCAGTAGAGACTGCCCAAACAACGTATAATGCAGAGGAAGATGAAGAGTTAGTTGCAGTAATAACAGCAGCAATTGCAGCAGCTCTTGGAAGGCCAGCTTCAAGCCTAGTTGTAAAATCTATAAAAATGGTAGATACGGCTAATCCATCATGGGCAGATGCTGGAAGAAGAGAACAGATTGATTCAAGATTTTAACTGTATTTGGTATTTAATAAATTTTAACTCTATTTAATGATTGGAGGAATTTTATATGATGAGAAAGTTCAATGTAAGCGTAAATGGAAAAACATATGAGGTTGAAGTAGAAGAAGCAGGATCACAATCACAATCAGGTAGTGTTGTATCTCAAGTTGCACCTGTACCAAGGGCACAAGCGCCTAAAGCAGCAGCACCTGCACCTAAGGCAGCACCTGCACCAAAAGTTGAAGAGGTTACAAAAAAGGTAGAGGAACCCGTTAAAAAAGAAGCTGCAGTTGATTCAGCAGAAGGACTAACAATTTCATGCCCAATGCCTGGCACAATACTAGCTGTTAATGTAAAGGTTGGAGATACAGTAAAAAGAGGAGACATACTATTTATACTTGAAGCAATGAAGATGGAAAATGAAATAATGACGGATAGAGACGGAAAAGTAACCAGTGTAGGAGTTTCAAAGGGAGCATCAGTAAACACTGGAGACTTACTTGCCACAATAGAATAAAACTTAGGAAGAGGTGACATAAATGGACATGGTTGTAAACACCTTCGTGCAACTATATAAGGATTCGGGATTTATAAATATAACATACAAGCAGGTTATAATGATTGCAATAGCATGTGTGCTTTTGTTTCTTGCAATTGTCAAGGAATATGAGCCACTGCTTCTTCTTCCAATAGCATTTGGAATGTTGCTTGTTAACTTGCCAGGATCAAACATAATGGCTCCACCACAATATGTAGTTGATCCAGCCACGGGTCTGGCAGTTCTTGATGAACTTGGCCGCCCTGTAGTTAAACAAATAGGAGGATTATTTTGGTATCTTTATCAAGGAGTTGAACTAGATATTTATCCTCCACTTATTTTCCTTGGAGTAGGCGCTATGACGGACTTTGGACCATTACTTGCAAATCCTTCAAGCTTACTTCTTGGAGCTGCAGCTCAACTTGGGGTATTTACTACATTTATAGGAGCAAGGCTTCTTAATTTTACAAACCAACAAGCATCAGCTATTGGTATAATTGGTGGTGCAGATGGCCCTACTGCAATATATCTTGCATCAAAGCTAGCACCTGAACTTATAGGACCTATAGCGGTTGCTGCATATTCATACATGGCATTGGTTCCAATTATACAGCCTCCTATTATGAGGGCTCTTACTACCCCTGAAGAGAGAAAGATAAGGATGGGTAGCATAAGAACAGTATCAAAGAAGGAAAAGATAATATTCCCAATTGTTGTAACAATTTTAGTTGTACTTATTCTTCCATCAGTAGCTCCACTTCTAGGATGCCTTATGCTAGGAAATCTATTTAGGGAATCAGGAGTTGTTGATAGATTATCAGATACTGCACAGAATGCTTTGATTAACATAATTACTATATTCTTAGGGCTCACTGTTGGAGCAACAGCTAATGCAGAGGTTTTCATACAGCCTCAGACTCTAATGATTATAGCCCTTGGACTTTTTGCTTTCTCATTAAGTACCGTAGGAGGAGTGCTCCTTGGCAAATTGATGTGTAAAATAACTAAGGGTAAGATTAATCCTCTAATTGGTTCTGCTGGTGTATCAGCTGTTCCAATGGCTGCAAGGGTATCCCAAGTTGTTGGACAACAGGAAGACCCAGGAAACTTCCTCCTTATGCATGCCATGGGACCTAACGTTGCTGGAGTAATTGGTACCGCAGTTGCCGCAGGAGTATTTTTAGCAATGTTTGGACCAAAGTAATATAAGTAAAATCAAAATAGCCTAGAGTTACCAAAACTTAAATAAACCTTTATGACAAAAGTCATAGAGGTTTATTCTTTTTATCACTGTTTTTATAAACTTATTTTTTATATTATAAATAAGAAGGGGATGATAAAAATGATTGTTGAGATAAAAAGTCTTATAAAAAGGTATAAGGACTATATTGCTGTGGATAATGTGGATATCTCCATAAAGGAAGGGGAGATATTTGGACTGCTTGGCCCAAATGGCGCAGGAAAGACCACAACAATAAATGCAATACTTGGACTTACAAATATAGATAGCGGAGATATAAAGATATTTGGGAGAAATATGAGGGATGGGGAAAGTGAAATTAAAAAAAGTATAGGGATTGTACCGCAAGAGGTTTCAATATTTAAGGATCTTACTGCTGAAGAGAATATAGCATTTTTCGGGAAGTTATATGGCCTAAGGGGTAAGATGCTCAAAGATAGTATAGATGAGGCTTTGAATTTTACAGGGCTTTTAGGTAATAAGAAAGAGTTTCCAAAGGCCTTCTCTGGCGGTATGAAAAGGAGGCTTAATATTGCATGTGCAATTGTCCATAAACCAAAGCTTATTATAATGGACGAACCTACAGTTGGAATAGACCCTCAATCAAGAAATCATATACTTCATTCCGTACAAAAGCTTAATGAAATGGGATCTACTATAATTTATACATCTCATTATATGGAGGAGATAGAGGAGATTTGCACAGATATAATGATAATGGATCATGGTAGAATAATTGCCCATGGAAACTGCGATGAGCTTAAAGAGCTTATATCATCTGAAGAAACAATAGATGTGGAGATATCTTCTGTAAATTATACAATAGTGGATAATATAAAAAGCATATCAGGTGTGAGAGATTGTACATTAAATGATAAAAAGTTAAAAGTAATATCAGATAAGAAAAGCAAAAATCTAAGCAGGATAATTGAGACTATATCAAATACGGATTCTGAGATACTGTCTTTAAATGTAGAAAAGCCAACACTTGAAGGCGTATTTTTAACATTGACGGGAAGAACCTTAAGGGATTAGTATGGGTGGTGATTTTGTGAATATATTAAATGTGGCCTATTACACAATAAAAAGAAATATTAGAGACAAAAGGTCCTTATGCCTTATGCTGCTTTTTCCAATAGTTCTTATATTAATACTTGGAACTGCACTTGACAGCCAGTTTAAACCTCAAAACGTGGATAAGACTGTGGTATATTATATAAATAATGATAATGGGGAAATGGGAAAGGCTTTTGACCAATTTATAAATCAGGACGAGATTAAAGAGATACTTGATGTAAAGACTGCAGATTCCAAAGAAGAAGCTAGAGGAATTGTATCAGGGGGAGGGGCTGCTGCACTTATAGAAATAGATGAGGATTTTACCGCAAGCTACGCTTTAGGAGAAAAAGCAAATATACATGTATATAACAATAACAACAGCGGTTTTAGAGCCTCAGTTGTTAGAAACATTGTTGATAGTTTCATAGATGGTGCAAATAGCGGCGGGGCTATTTTAAGTATTGGCAAAATGCCAGATTACAAAACATTTACAACAATTGAAGATACCCCCCTAGAGACTGATGGCAAAATACCAGGGGCCATGGATTATTATGCAGTAACAATGCTTGTTATGATACTTATGTATGGTGCAGGGTATGGCACATATGGGATGGCAGAGGATTATCTATATGATACGGGGAATAGGATAAAAGCATCCCCAATTAAAATACATGAACTTTTTATAGGTAAGATATTAGGGATTATCTTTACTATATTTTGCCAAAGCATGATTATTATTTTATTTACTAAGTTTGTCTATAAAGCCAATTGGGGCAACAATATGGCTCAAATAGCATATATATGCCTATCTTTTTCTGTATTTTCAACTGCTATGGGTTCTGCCGCATGTATACTTTTTAAAAATGAAAGAACAGCGGACTCTGTAATAAATATATTAATCCCTATATTTACTTTTTTAGCTGGAGGGTATGTGCCAATTAATTCTTCCAATAATGTATTTGCTTCAATAAGGGTGCTATCTCCAAACTTTCTTGCCCAGACAGCAATATTTAAAACTATATATGGAAGGGAAGTTTTAGATATATATACTTCAACAGGTATTCTTTGGGCGGCATCACTAATAATGCTTTTAATATCATTAGCAGCTGCAAGGAGGTTTAAGGCATGATTTTTACAAATAATATAAAGAGAATACTCAGAGACAAATTAAACACAATATTTATGTTTGTAGTGCCAATAGTATTTATAGTACTTACAATGCAGATGAACTCAAAAGTTTGGAAAGTGACTGTGGGTATAGTAGATAATGACAATACAGAGTTTACAGAAATAATAAAAGATAAAATAGAAGAAAACGGACAATATATTGAAATACAAGAGGGGGATATACAAAAAGATCTAATTGAGTCTAATGTAGATTATGTTTTATCAATAGACAAGGGATTTACAGAAAAGCTTATAAATGGAGAGGATGTATCACTTAAGGGATATGGTATAAAAGAAACCAATGCCTCCATGCCTTTTAAGATATATATGGAAAGCTTTTTAAATTCCTCCAAAGATATTGCCAAAGCAGCTGATAAAAGCAGCTCTAAGTTCTACGAGGCAATGGAATACTATAAAAACGGGGGCCTATCTGCAGAGTATTTAACCGTAGGAGCCAATAAAACTAAAAAGACAAGTACCATAAGCGGTATAGGCTTTCTCATAATGGGTATGTTATTATTTTCAGGCAATGTATCTACACTCCCCTTAGAGGATAAAAAATCTGGTACCTATTATAGGATGTTTGCAGCACCTCTTTCTACAAGAAGCTATATGGTTCAAAATATACTAAGTTATTTTGTGTTCTTAAGTCTGCAGATAGTAGTTATATTTGCCATATTACTCAACGTATTTGATGCGGATTTTGGACCATCAGTCCCTAGAATGCTATTGCTTCTTTTTATATTTGCTGTTGTTTGTACAGCCTTTGGAACTGCAATAAGCAGTGTATCAAAGGACAGAGGGCAGGCATCCGTTATTTCTAATCTTCTTGTTACACCAATGTGTATGCTTGGAGGATGCTTTTGGCCAAGAGAGATTATGCCTGATGTTTTAAAAAGAGTTGGAGATTTCGTTCCAACAACTTGGGCTTTAAACGGGGCATATAAATTAATTAATGGTAACACATTAAAGGATATATCACTCGAGATATCAATACTCCTCTTATTTGCACTAATATTTTTCTTAATAGCAGCAAAGAAGAAGATAGATGTATATAACTGAAATTGAAGTAGCCAAAAATCGCCAAAACTAAACTCAAAGGTGCCTGCCACTTTTTAGTTGAGTTTTGGCTGGGTTTACCACCTAAGCTAGTCCAAATTATTGACAGGCCTTTTCAATTGCTTTAGCAAGCTGTGCAGGGCATGAGGTTCCTTTTCCATTGCAGTTTATATCTTTAAGAAGTTCTACAACCTTTTTTGCGGGGAGGCCTTCTACTAATTTGCTTATGCCTTGTAAACTTCCAGAACAGCCTGAATAGAACTTAACGTTTTTAACTAAACCATCCTCTATATCAAATGTTATTTTCTTTGAACAAACACCTTTTGGTGTGTAATCTATCATTCCTGCATCACGTCCTTCTAAATGTTATCATTTGTTGTAAAGATATTTTTAATATTATCTCTAAATATTTGTTTTAACTCGCAAACAGGTATCCCTTTTATGTGGGATATCTTTTCATATACTTTAATAATGTCTTTTGGGAAGCCGTCCCTATCATAAAGCCACGAATATCCCCCAGGGTTATCAGTTTCAGGAAGTATAATATTGGTGGGTAGCATAGCGCATAGTTTTTGACTATATTCATTTTCTAAAATATCCACGCTGAATGTAAACATACATCCTAGGTCAACAAATTCCTGAACCAACTCCATTGGCCCTGAATACCAGTGTATTATTGTTTTAGGGGGAGTAGCTTTCTTTAAAATATTAAGTATTTCATATTCGGCATCTTTTGTATGAATATTTACGGGCTTTTTATACTTGCATGCAAGTTCTATAAAACGAGTAAATACTTCTATTTGTATAGGAAAGGTACTTTTATCCTCTACCCAAAGAAAATCAACACCTATTTCACCAACCATAATAGACCTTGAAATACAACTTTCTATCATATCCCAATCAATAGTATTATTTGTAACCTTCCATGGATGAAGTCCAAAGCAGGGAATAATAAAATCCGTGTTTTGGGCTAGATTTAAGGTGTTAATAAAACTATTATGATCCATGGAATTAGATAAGGAAAATATTTTGTAATTATTAATCTCTGACAATACTCTAGGAATATTATCCCCTGAGTAAAGGTCTAAATGAGTATGTGCATCTATATATTCAGCCTTATCAATTATATTTTCCATATTTTAAGCTCCTAACCTGATAATTTTAAATATAATTATAACAGAATTCAAATTATTATGGCAAACGACGGCAAAACTAAACCCAAAAGTGCCTGCCACTTTTTGATTTGGTTTTGGCTAAGTTTACCATTTAGGTCAGTCCAAATTATCCACAGGTCTCTTCAATTGCTTTATAAATTGATTGTTTTAAGATATGAGTTAAGGATATAATAATAAGAGGAGTTATTAATAGTGAACTAAAATGCTTACAAACATGGACATATGTATTCATATATAGTCAGAGGCGAGGTAATTATATATCACTATATATAAACCAAACGAATTTGCTGAAATGATAGTGTATTAGTAAAAAACTATAACGATAGGAGATTAAAAGCTTTTAGGACTCCTACAGATAGACGTTAGCACACCCGTGATTAATATGTAGAATTATGGGCAAAATAGAACAAACCGAGGATAAGAGGAAGACTATAATTTATACCAGAAAAAATAGAGGAGGATGGAAAAGGTTTGTTCATGGCTTACAAAACAGAGATAAATCCGACCTTTGAGCAGATTCAGAGGATTAATCAAACAATAGGTGTATGCAGATTTATTTACAATTTTTATTTAGCACATAATAAACAAGTATATGAAAAAGAGAAATGTTTTCTTTCTGGCATGGAATTTTCTAAATGGCTAAATAACGAGTTCATTCCTAATAATGCTGAGTATAGTTGGATTAAGGATGTATCAAGTAAAGCAGTTAAGCAGTCTATTATGAATGGAGAAAAAGCTTATAGAAGATTTTTTAAAGAGCAAAGCAAATTTCCTAAGTTTAAAAAGAAGAACAATCAAAATGTAAAGATATACTTCCCTAAGAATAATAAAACTGATTGGGTAATTGAAAGGCATAGAATTAAGATACCAACTATCGGATGGGTAAGATTAAAGGAATTTGGATATATACCAATTAATAGTAAGGTTACAAGTGGTACAGTATCACAGAGGGCAGGAAGATATTATGTTTCTGTGCTAGTTGAAGAAGATATTCAAATTCAAAATAATAACACTAACACTAATCAAGGTATAGGAATAGACTTAGGTATAGCAGATTTTGCCATAGTGAGCAATTTAGAAGAACCATATAAGAACATCAATAAAACAATCAAAGTTAAAAAGTTGGAAAAAAAGTTAAAACGCGAGCAAACAAAACTTTCAAGAAAATATGAAAGTCTAAAACTAAGAAGTAAAAATAAGGGGAAAGGAGATGTCACTCGACAAAATATCCAAAAGCAAGTGGTTAGGGTGCAAAAACTTCATCAAAGACTTGCTAATATTAGAGGAGACTATAATAACAAAGTTATATCAGAAGTGGTGAAAACCAAGCCACAGTATATAACTATAGAAGATTTAAATGTTAGTGGAATGATGAAGAATAGGCATTTAGCAAGAGCAATAGCACAACAAAACTTTAGTTCATTCAGAACAAAACTTCAATATAAATGTTATGTTAATGGAATAGAATTGAGAATAGTAGGTAGATTTTATCCTTCCAGTAAAACGTGTAGTAAATGTGGTACTATAGACAAGGATTTGAAATTATCTGATAGAACATATATATGTACAGGATGCGGTTATGTTATAGATAGGGATAAAAATGCATCTATCAATCTTGCTAATGCAAAAACATACAAAATAGCATAATAACAATAATAATCAAGCTAATGTATGTGTGCGTACCGTGGGCTACACGGGAATTTACGCCTTTGGAGTGTTAATAAAACTGTAGTAGAATTTATCCGAGGCAGAACACGTTGAAGAAGGAATAATCTCGATATGGGTATATTTGTCCATATTTTGAGTGGCAGGTGTTTTTATGGTTAGGTTCGGGGTTGTAGGTACAAATTGGATAACGGATGCATTTATAAAGGGAGCAAGTGTTGTAGGTGATTTTAAATTAAACGCTGTTTATTCGAGGAATAGGGAAAAGGCTAAGGAATTTGCACTAAAGCATGAAGTTTCTGAGGGCAATACATTTACTAATCTTGAGGATATGGCAAAGAGCAATCTCATTGATGCAGTATATATAGCAAGCCCTAATTCTTTGCATAGCAGACAGTCAATATTATTTTTGGAAAATAAAAAGCATGTTATTTGTGAAAAACCAATAGCTTCAAACAGTAGGGAACTTAAGGATATGATAAAGGCATCAAAAGAAAACAACAGGCTTCTTATGGAAGCTATGAAAACTAGCTTTCTCCCTAATTTTAAGGCTATAGGGGATAACTTGTATAAAATAGGTAAGGTAAGAAGGTACTATGCTAGCTATTGTCAGTATTCTTCTCGTTATGATGCATATAAGGAAGGTAAACTTCCTAATATATTCAATAAGGAGTTTTCAGCTGGTGCTTTAATGGATTTGGGGGTTTACTGCGTACACCCTCTTGTACAGCTTTTTGGAAGGCCTAATAGTATAAGGGCAAATTCTTTGCTGCTTGATTCAGGTGTAGATGGGGAAGGGAGCATACTGCTTAGCTACGATGATATGGATGGAGTAATAATGTACTCCAAAGTATGCCAGTCTTATCTTCCATCTGAGATACAGGGTGAGAAGGGAAGCATAGTTATTGATAAAATAGGTGAGATTGAGAATGTAAAAATAGTTTATAAAAATGGAGAAACAGAAGACGTAACAGCGCCTCAGATAAAAGAAAATATGTACTATGAAGCAAAAGAGTTTATTGAACTTATAAATAGAGGAGAGACTGAATCTAAAGTAAATTCATTTGAAATAGGTTTAATGGCAATGGAAATAATGGATGAGGCAAGGAACCAGACAGGAGTCAAGTTTCCAGCAGATGAGTCTTAGTCCTTAGTTTTATGGTAAGCAATGGTAAAACTTAATCAAAAACTGTCTGCCATTTTTCGTTTAAGTTTTGGGAGTAGAAGATATCTACTCCTTTTTTAACCAAAAGTTTTTTGCCTTCTCTCCTAGGCTATTTGTATCCACCCGTGTATTAGGGAACCATTCCTTTGGGAATAGCCTTCTATAGCTTGGGTATGAGAACCTTTCATCTATAAGAAGTATTATGCCTTTATCATCTATAGTGCGGATTAGTCTCCCTGCAGCCTGCATAACCTTGTTCATACCGGGATACATATACGCATATTCAAACCCCATGCTGTTTTTTTCATCAAAATATGCTTTTATTATATCTCTTTCAGGGCAAATCATTGGAAGGCCTACTCCTATTATTATGACACCTATAAGCCTGTCAGCTTTTAAATCTATTCCTTCAGAATATATACCTCCTAAAACGCAAAAACCTATTGTATTCTTTTTTGGGTTTGATTGAAAAAGCCCAATAAAGTCCTCTCTTTCATTTTGTGTCATGGATGGGGATTGCATATTTATATTAATGTCTGGATACCTATTTGTAAGTTCATCATAAACCTCATTCATATAACTATAAGAAGGGAAAAAAACTATATAGTTCCCCTTTTTTATATTTACTACAGTATTTATTTGTTCTGCTATTTTAGAATAGCTGTTTTCCCTATCTACATACTTTGTAGATATTTTATCTGATATTAAAAGAGCCCTGTTTTCCACATCAAAAGGTGAGTTTAAGTATATTCTATAATCCTCCTCGCATCCCCCAAGAGTGTGCCGAAAATAATCCATTGGCAGCAATGTTCCCGAAAAGAAAATTGCTGCTTTACCTTTTTTCAAAGACTCACCTAAAAGATAAGAAGGATCAAGGCACAAGAGCTTTATGGATACATCATCCCCTATTTTTTGAACAAAGGTTACATACTTTTCATCATAAAGTTCTCCTATTCTTAGAAAAGAAAGTGTTTTAAAATATAGATTTAGAAGTTCCTCGGATTCTCCATATGTGCCTTTAAGCAAGATTTCTTCTGCCTGGGATGAAAGCTTTTCTAATAGAGTGTAGACCTCTTTTGGCTCATCATGTGTTACATAATATCCATTTTGGTGTTCATCACACTTTTTTCTTTGGAATATCATGTATTTATTTATTTTATTTAATGTATTATATATAGGTTCTTTTTTGTTAGCTATAGTTTTTTTAAACTCGAAAAAGGCCTTTTTACTAATTTCTGCGGAATACATATCCCTTGCCCTATCAACTAAGTTATGAGCCTCATCAATTAAAAATGTATACTCCCCTTTGGTTTCTTGGAAGAACCTTTTTAAAGACACCCTTGGATCAAATACATAATTATAATCACATATAACGCAATCAGCCCAGATAGTTAAATCTAATGAAAATTCAAAAGGGCACACGTTATGTTTATTGGAATACTTTAAAATCACATCTTTTTTCAGATCATCTTCATTTGATAATATATCTAATAGTGCATCGTTAACCCTATCAAAGTGGCCTTTTGCGAACTCGCAGATGTCGGGATTACATTCAGGCTTTTCTTTAGGGCATATTTTTTCTTTTGCAGTTAGGGTTACTGATTTAAGTTTAAGACCATTTTTTCTTAAAAGAGACAATGTATCTTCAGCAACAGCATGGGTAGTGTTCTTTGCTGTTAAATAAAAGATTTTTGATGTATGCCCCTCTCCCATGGCTTTTATTGCAGGGAAAAGCGTGGATATGGTCTTTCCAATCCCTGTAGGTGCTTGAGCAAACAGCTTTTTCCCATTAGAAATAGTTCTATACACGGCCACAGCCATTTTCCTTTGACCAGCTCTATATTCCTCAAATGGAAATTGTAATTTTTTTATAGAAATATCTCTAATACCTTTAAAGTCAAAGTCAAGCTTTGCCCAAACAAAATATTCTTTAGCTAACCCATGGAAGAATTCTTTTAATTCATTCCATGTAAAGTAGTTCTCTATATATTTAGTTTCCTTTGTATCTAATTGATAGTAGGTAAGCCTAACACCTATACCATCAAGTTTCTCCCTCTCAGAAAACATATATGCATAGCATTTTGCCTGCGCAATGTGCTGAGGATTAAAGTTTTCGTCTATTAAACTTAATGGAGCTGTTGTGGTTTTAATTTCATCTATAATAAAATTATCTCCATCCTTTACAATTCCATCAGCACGGCCTTCTATATTTAGAATAAAGTCATCAAACTCCATGCTTGTTTTAAGCATAACTTCAGGGGTATAGTCTTCCACGCTTTTGTTTTGTATCATTTTATGAATCTTTGTTCCTTGAACCGCTCTGCTGCTTCCAGTAAACTTAGAGTCGATGCTTCCTGAGCGGAGTATAAATTCAACTAAGTTTCGTACAGATACATTTATATCTTTTTTGTCCATTAGAATCATTCCTAATCTATAGTTTAGAAAAAGTATTTATTATATCATTATAACTGATGTAAGCCTATTAAAAAACATTATAGATTGCTATAATAACCTTGTAATGTAATACAATTTATAGAAAATGTAGGAGTCAAAGATGATATATTTATATAAAACATTATTTCTGCTTAGCATTGTACTTCAGATTATAGTCACAGGTACAAAACACTATAGAGAGATAATAATAGTACTTATGCTTACAGCATCAAATATATATAGGGAGAAGTTTAATAATTCAATAATTCTTATAATAGCTGAAAGTGTACTAATATTAATTGGAGCTAAAACGAACAATCAATTTTTGATGCTGCTTGGGTATATTGTATTTGACCTATCATATAAAGGAATGTATAGGTGGACCATACTGGCTATACTTGCAGGGGTTTATTTCATAAATAAAGAAAGTGTAATATCATTTTTGCTTATATCAGGAATAAGCGGAATACTTGGGCTTGTTGTAGAGAGGCTTGAGCATAGAGAAGATGAATTTAAGACCGCCCTTGATGATGAAAGAAGGTATAGGTATGAGCTTGAGAGAACGAAACTACAACTTCTTAATCAATCTAGGGATATTGCCCATATTGCAGAGATTAAAGAGAGAAATAGAATAGCAAGACAGATACATGACAGCATAGGCCACAGCATTTCAGGAATACTTATGCAGCTTCAAGCAGCAGTTATGATACATGATAAAGATGAGGCAAAAAGTATGGAGCTTCTAAAAGATTCTATTGATAAACTTTCTAATTCTCTAACAGTTTTAAGAGATACTGTTCATAATATAATGCCAAGAGAAAATTTAGGCATTGAGTATATTAAAGAAATTATAGATAATTTTCATTTCTGCAGCGTAGACTTTAAACACAGCGGGGATTTTAACTTAGTCCCTGCAAACATTATGGAGATAATTACTGCAAATATAAAGGAAGCACTTACAAATGTGTCCAAGCATTCTAATGCTGAAAATGTATGTATAGTTATAGATATAAATGAGAGATATGTAAGACTTTTAATAAAAGATGATGGCACATCTATGAATATGGGTAAAGAAGGGTTAGGATTAAGCGGTATGAGAGAAAGGGCCCAAAATGCTGGGGGAAATATATCTATAAGCTTTGGCCCTGAAGAAGGATTTTTAATTGTATGCGTTACTCCATTAAATATGGAAGGGAGAGGTTTGTTTGAGGGTTCTAATAGTGGACGATGATGCCCTAATAAGGGACAGCCTTAAGATAATTTTGGAGCTTGAAGATGACTTTAATGTGGTTGCAACCGCAGAAAATGGAGAAGAGGCTTTAAGCATATGCCAAAGAGAAGCAATAGATATAGTACTTATGGATATTAGAATGCCTAAAATGGATGGGGTTTTGGGTACAAAGGTTATAAAGGAAAGCTTTAAAGATATAAAAGTAGTGATTTTAACTACTTTTAAAGATGATGAATACATTAAAGAAGCTATAAAAAACGGAGCGGAAGGATACATACTAAAGAATCAATCTCCAGACAGTATAATAGAAACCCTAAGGGCGGTTAATAAGGGACATTCAGTATTTCAAAAAGAAATAGCAGATACGTTTATATCAATGCTTTCTGCTTCAGGCAATATAAAAAAGACCCCTGAAAGCTTTGGAATAACAAGCAGAGAGTTTGAAATACTAAAGCTTATAGGAGACGGATATTCAAACAGAGAGATTGCAAAAGGATTATATTTAAGTGAAGGAACAGTAAGAAATTACGTTACAGGTCTTTTAGAAAAGCTCGAACTTAGAGACAGAACCCAGTTAGCTATATTTTATATTAGAAACTTTTGATTAACTGTTGGTTTTTAAACCGGCTATGTTGATTAACTTCCGCTGCTCCAAAATGTCCATCTTTTTCAAAATAGATAAAGCTGATAAAAATGGACATTTAAGTCGCTGCTACAGTAAATCAACATAGCCTGAAATCAACACTGTACAAAAATAAAGCTGACAGAAATAGGCACTTATGGGTAGGTAAGAACTAATAAGTAAGAACTAAGAGTTTA
>DIRE01000086.1:31812-36233 GCA_002426575.1 Clostridiaceae bacterium UBA5444
GCTGAATTTTCACCACAACTATTACTTCTTAGCTCTTACCTCTTACTTATCTACAAACTACCACTTATTTGATACTTTTTCTGCGAATCCTAAAAAATCTTTAATTATTATTTCTTGTCCATCATCAAGTACAGCTTTCCCCGAGAAGCGTCCGAATACTTGATGTTGTATGGATTTAAGTAGTCCAAGGTTGAAATTTGAGTTTCTATCTATAATTGGGTAAAAGTCCATTTCAAACCTATTGTCATTGCTTATGAATTTCCATGGCTTAACAAAGTCATCAGGAGGTATGTGGAACTGTACCTTGTCCAACTTATGGGCTTTATTATTATAAAAAAGCATATTTTCTGTGGCTTTTGATGTATCTCCAAAGCCATATCCTATATTAAAGCCGAAGGGAATACCATCTGCAAGGCCTGAAGCAGAGCCCCAATACCATGTATTAGAATATGTCCATACACCTCTTCCCCAGTCTAAAACTCCGAAAGCTGATGATGGTTTAAAGTCTATTATTTTATCTCCTAATTTAACTTGTCCCTCTGCAGGCATACAGTTAACCTTTTGATTATAGTAAAATGCGTGTTTACTTTTTGAAAACGGGGTTGCAATTACCATTGTGTCCATAGGCTTAGGCTTATTAGGCTGAGAGAGCGTAATTGAAACAAATAGGTCATTGCCTTCAGAAAAGTTTGGGTATACAACCTCTAAGTACCTTTTTTCACCTTTGTGAAGGAAATTAAATGAAATATCTTTTTTGCTAAAATGAATATCTCCTTCTTTAGATGAAGGTGGAAGATTTAATGAACCCATAGGAAAAGATAAAAATACATTGTTTGATGTTTCTTTAGGGGTGTCAAAGTCAAATATTGTAGCGCCTACGAAGCCAAAATACCCATTGTCTGATACTGTAAGTGCAATCCCCTCATTGTCTTGTAGTATGCAGTAGTAATCCCATTCTTTAATCTTAAACTTTGGAGCTTTAATTGAGTCTTTGTCATACCTTAAAAGAAGATCTGTTGCCCATCCAGGACTTGTAAGTCGTCCCTTTTCATCTAACAAATCGGCAGGCTTTTTAATTTGAAATTGCATATTTTCATCCCCTCATTTGTATGTTTATCTTCATCATATGTTAGTATGGATTATTTTGCAAGTAGTTACATATAAAAGTACCTCTATAGTAAAAAACTAGTATAAGAAAACATGTATCTCTAAATAAATAGCAGATACATGTTTTCTTATTTTAAACTATTTTTACACTATATTTTCTAAGCCAAGTATCAAGCTGGTATAGATAGGCTATAAGCTGAGGACCTCTCATAAGCTGACCATACCAAGGTTTTTTAAAGGATTCTCCCCCTGTTTCAACTATTTCTGTTACCTTCTTTATGTCAACCAATTCGTGTATAGGGGATTGTTTGTTTTTTAATACCTCTCTCATTTTATTTTGGACTTCCTTGGTATACAAAGGGTTATGGGTTTTAGGGTAGGGGCTCTTTTTCCTTTGAATTATATCTTCTGGCAGTATCCCTTTTAATGCGTATCTTAAAAGCCCTTTTTCTCTTCCCTCATATAGTTTTATAGAGGGCGGTATATTAAATGCGTACTCCACAATCCTTATATCTGCAAAAGGAACTCTTGTTTCAAGGCCATTTGCCATGCCCATTCTATCGGCTCTATTTAAAAGTGTTATCATAAACCATTTTATATTTAGATAAAAAAGCTCTCTCATCCTATATTCTATTTTAGATTCTCCATCAATATGGGGAACGGATTTTAAAGTTTCTTCATATTTCGATGCCACATAGTCTTTTATGGGGAGGCCTTTAAATTCTTTAGATAATATGCTGCATCTTTCATCTAGGGAATTAGACCATGGAAATGTTGTTGAATTTATGCCTTCCTCTTTGTAATACCAAGGGTACCCTCCAAATAGCTCATCAGCACATTCCCCAGATAGTATCACTGAGGCATCCTTTTTTATTTCTTTGCAAAATAGATATAAAGATGAATCAATATCGGCCATGCCTGGTATATCATTTGCAATTAATGCATCATCTAGCGCAGAAGCTAACTTTATTGGGTCAATAAGTACTTTGTGATGGTTAGTTCCCAAAAAGTCAGACATTTTAATTGACCATTTAATATCTGGGTCTGGTTCAAAATCATTGCTCTTATAATAAATATCATTACCCTTATAGTCTACAAAGTAAGTGCCTAATACCCCTAATTTGTTTTCCTTAAAATAATTAGCGGCTATAGCAGATATGGCGCTTGAATCTAATCCACCTGATAAAAATGTGCATATGGGAACATCAGATACTAGCTGCCTTTTTACTGAATCTATAATAAGATATTTTACATGATTGGAAGCTTCATTTATATCTTCTTTAAATTCAGTCGGGTTTAGCTTCCAGTATTCTTCAACATGGATTCCATATTGATTGTATATAATATAATTTCCAGGCTTTATTTCATGTATATCTTTAAATACTCCAGAGCCTAAATCCCTCCCAGGCCCTAACCCAAATAATTCACATAGCCCTTCCTTATCTATTATTGGCTGGGCTAATGGATGAGCAAGTATTGCTTTTATTTCAGATGCAAATATTATAGTATCCTCTTTTACCGTATAAAATAAGGGCTTAACTCCAATTGGATCTCTTGCTAAAAACAAACTTTTATTTGCTTCATCCCATATTGCAATAGCGAAAATACCATTAAAGTATTTTACACATTCTTCTCCAAAATAAATATAGTACATAAGAATAACTTCTGTATCTGAGAAAGATTCAAAGCTTGCCCCTTTTAATTTCAAGTCCCTTCTAAGCTCTTTTGAATTATATAATTGACCATTGTATATGATTGTATATAGGCTATCTTTATATTTCCTTGTCATAGGCTGTTTTCCGCCTTCAATGTCAATTATAGAAAGCCTTCTATGACCTAGAAGTATATTGCCAGTGTCTGAAAAGAAATAACCTTCCTCATCAGGGCCTCTATTTTCAAGTGCACAAGTCATGGTATAAAGTACATCTTTATATTTCCTGATATCTTGTTTTAGATTTGCTATTCCTGCTATTCCACACATATAATCAGCTCCCGTTTAAGTCTATAGATTATTCTATGAAGTAAAATATGACCATGTGTATTTATTATTATATTCTTGCCAATATTTAGCCATGTATGTTAATAGGCATTGCATTTATAAATAAATGGTGTTAAGGTTAGCCATTAAATGCTAATATATGAGTGTAGAGGTGATTTAAGTGAAGGATAAGATAATTGGGATGCTCCGTCAAAAAGATGGTTATGTATCTGGTGAGGATATAAGCAATGTACTTGGTGTATCAAGGACGGCTGTATGGAAAACTATAAATACTTTAAGGGATGAGGAATATATAATAGATTCGTCATCAAGAAAGGGATACAAACTTATTGAATCTCCTGATGTATTAAGCCAAGTTGAGATTGAACCCTATTTAAGTACAAAATATATAGGGAGAAATATAATATATTATGACACTTTAGACAGCACAAATAATAAGGCAAGGGATATGGCGATAGAAGGGGCAGAAGAAGGGCTTGTAGTCATTGCAGAGGAACAAACCAAAGGAAGGGGAAGGCTTGGAAGGGTATGGACAACACCAAAGTTATCATCTGCAGCGTTCTCAATTGCAGTAAGACCTTCCATAAAGCCTGAGGATGCCTCAGGTTTAACATTAATTATGGGAGATGCTGTATGCAGAGCCATAAGAAAGGTTACAGGGCTTAATGCTAAGATAAAGTGGCCTAATGATATAATAGTAAATGGCAAAAAGGTATGCGGAATACTTACAGAGATGAACGCAGAGATTGAAAGGATAAACTATATAGTACTTGGCGTTGGAATAAATATAAATGTAGATAAATTTCCAGAGGATATAAAACACATTGCAACGTCCCTTAATTTAGAACTTGGAAAACTTGTTTCAAGAAAAGAGATTGTGGCAGAGGTATTTAATGAGTTTGAGATGCTTTATGATGATTTTAAAGAAAATGGACTAAAAAATATAATGGATGAGTTTAAATCTTTCTCCGTAACCCTTGGCAAAAAGGTTAGAGTAATATCAATAAATGAAGAATTCGAAGGAGAAGCAATAGATATTACAGATGATGGACTTTTGGTTGTAAAGCTTGAAGATGGCAGTACTAGGAATGTAATATCTGGTGATGTATCAGTTAGAGGAATAAGCGGGTATGCAGAGTAAGTTATAAATATCAGTAGCTTGCAATAGGAATTTGGCTTTTATGCAGGGGTATTGTATGTAGAGTAGGTTATAAGTATTAGTAGGGTTATAATACAGGGGAAGCAATTAAGCCCTATTTTAATGTAGATTATAAATAATTATCGGTAGGGGTAGGGTATGTTGATTTACTGTAGC
>DIRE01000086.1:36487-43243 GCA_002426575.1 Clostridiaceae bacterium UBA5444
AGTCAATCAACATACCCGGTTTAATAACGCAGAGTAGATTGCAAAAATTTGTTGACCTTGATAAATGTATGTGATATTATAATAAAAATGCCTTTAATGCGGTACGAGATGCCGAGAAGGAAGTAAGTTTTTATAGTGCAGATTACTGTGCCTTCTCGACGAGTGTGAGAAGGCATTTTTTATGGGAACCTTTAAATTAGTCCAGAGAGTCTAAAAAGGAGGAATTTATAATGTTAAAAGGAAGAAATTTAATTGATCCAATGGATTTTACTATTGAAGAGCTTGTAGAAATATTTGATTATGCTGAGGAAATTATAGAAAACCCTAAGAAGTTTAGTCATGTATGTGATGGAAAGCTTCTTGCAACACTTTTTTATGAACCTAGCACAAGAACAAGGCTAAGTTTTGAGGCTGCAATGCTTAGGCTAGGAGGAGAGGTGCTTGGGTTTTCAGAAGCAAATTCAAGCTCTGTTGCAAAGGGAGAGAGCATTGCAGATACTATAAGAACTGTAGGCTGTTATGCAGATATTGCAGTCATGAGGCACCCAAAGGAAGGGGCACCAAGGGTTGCAGCAATGAATTCTAATATACCAGTTATAAATGCAGGGGACGGAGGGCATCAGCACCCAACCCAAACATTAACAGATTTGCTTACCATAAGATCTGTTAAAAAAGAATTATCAAATCTTACTATAGGTCTTTGCGGAGATCTAAAATTCGGGCGCACCGTCCACTCACTAATAAAAGCCTTATCAAGGTATGAAAATAATAAGTTCGTGTTAATTTCACCAAATGAATTGAAAATTCCAGATTATATAAGAAAAGTGGTACTTGAGAAAAACAATATTGAGTATGTAGAGGTTCAGAGGCTAGATGAAGTTATGGAAAGCCTTGATATACTTTATATGACAAGAGTACAAAGAGAGAGATTTTTCAATGAAGAAGACTATATAAGGCTTAAGGATAGTTATATATTAAATGCTGAAAAGATGAAAAAGGCTAAAAAAGATATGATCGTGCTTCACCCTCTGCCAAGGGTAAATGAGATAGACTACGAGGTGGACAAAGATGAGAGGGCATACTACTTTAAACAGGCTAAATATGGAATGTATGTAAGGATGGCTCTTATGGCAAAACTATTGGGGGTGGATGAAGAATGTTAACAATAACTAGCATAACTAAAGGAATAGTGATAGATCATATAAAAGCTGGTATGGGAATTAAAATATTTAATTACCTAGGGCTTGATAAGGCAGACTACAGGGTGGCTCTTATTATGAATACGGATAGCAAAAAACTAGGGAAAAAGGACATTATAAAAATTGAAAATGTAATAGACATCGATTATACAATGCTTGGGATTATAGACCCTAACATGACCATAGACATAATAGAGAATGAGGTTATAAAGGAAAAAATAAAACCTAGCCTCCCTGAGATGGTTGAAAATATAATAAAATGTAAGAACCCAAGATGTGTAACCTCTATTGATAAATATACTCCCCATATTTTCTATCTTGTAGATGAAGAAAAAGGAGAATATAGGTGCAAATACTGTGATGAGGCATACACCCTTGGAGATAAATAATATGGAACTACTATTAAAGGATGTTAGAATAGTAGATTTTAATAAGGATTTTAATGGGGATATTTATATAAAGAACGGGATAATAGAGGAAGTTGAAAGGGAAATTAAAAGGGACTGCAGGACAATTGCTTGTAAGGGCTTTGTAGCCCTTCCAAGCTTTGTCGATATGCATTGCCATTTTAGGGATCCTGGGTTTACCTATAAAGAGGATATAGAAACTGGAAGTCATGCAGCAGTAAAAGGAGGATATACGGGGGTAAATTTAATGGCAAATACAAATCCTCCTTGCAGCACCATGGATACGGTAAACTATGTTTTAAATAAGGCAAAGGCCATAGGAATTGTTGATTTTCACCAGACAGTATCAATAACTAAAGATTTAAAAGGAAAATCTATTGACCATCTTGATGATATAACCTACCCTGTAAGGTTTATATCTGATGATGGAAAAGGTGTGTATGATGATAGGCTTATGTATGAAGCCATGGAGAAGGCAAAAAAGCTTAACTTAACAGTAATTTCTCATGCAGAAAATGAGGATATAACCCCAATAGATACAAGGCTTTCAGAAAATATAGAAACTGTAAGGAATATATGCCTTGCAGAAAATACAAAAGCAAGGCTTCATATGGCTCATGTAAGCACAAAAGAGGCCATGGATGCAATAATAGAGGCAAAAATAAGAGGGGTGGATGTAACTTGTGAAGTTACCCCCCATCATATATATCTAGATAATAGTTTTGATTACAGGGTTAATCCCCCACTTAGGGATAGAGAAGATATAGAATTTTTAATAGATGCAATAAAAAATAACTATGTAGATGTAATATCTACGGATCATGCTCCACATAGCTTAGAGGATAAGAAAAATGGAGCCCCTGGAATATCTGGAATAGAAACAGCATTTTCAGTATGCTTTACTGCTCTTGTACAAGAAAATAATATAACATTAAATAAGCTATCAGAGATTATGTCCAAAAACCCATCACAGATTATGGGGCTTAACAAAGGAAAGATAGAAAAAGGATATGACGGAGATATAACCATAGTTGATATAAACAAAAAGGTTAAGGTAGACTCAAAAGAGTTTGCTTCAAAGGGGAAAAATACACCTTTTGATGGAATGGAGCTTTTCGGAGAGGTTGTTATGACTATAAAGGGCGGAAAAATAGTTTATTCAAAAGGAGATAACATAGATGATAATTGATAGATTATACGAAAGTGTAAATAAAAAAGGCCATGTATGTGTTGGGCTAGATACAGCTGCAAGTTATATACCTGAGGAGTTTTTTAATAAATGGGCTTCTGCAGGTGAGGCTGTGTTTGAGTTTAATAAATTAATAATAGATGCAACTTATGACATTACTGCCTGCTACAAGGTGCAGATTGCATACTATGAAGCTCTAGGGCTTGAAGGGCTTAAGGCGTACAAAGATACATTAAAGTATTTAAGGCAAAAGAAATTAATTGCAATAGCAGATATAAAGCGCTCTGATATAGCAGATACCGCAAAGATGTATGCTAAGGCTCATTTTACTGGAGATTTTGAAAGTGATATTGTAACACTTAACCCATATATGGGGCTTGACAGTATAGAGCCATATCTTGAGTATGTTGAAAATAAAGAAAAAGGACTATTTATACTAATTAGAACATCAAATAAAGGGGCCTCTGATATACAGTATATAGAAACTAAAGATGGAAAAAAGGTTTATACAGAGGTTGGAGACAAGATATATGAGCTGTCTAAAAAATACAAGGGAGACTGTGGCTATAGCTCAATTGGAGGAGTAATAGGCTGTACCCATATAGACGAGGCAGAAAAGATTAGAAAGGATTTGAAGGATATGTTCTTCCTGATACCAGGGTATGGTGCTCAGGGGGGCAAAGATAAGGATGTTGCAGCATACTTAAATAAAGGAAATGGCGGAGTGGTTAACTCATCAAGAGGGATACTTTTAGCATATAAAAAGCATGAAGACGGAAATATGCGATTTGCTGAGTATGCAAGAGAGGCAGTAGCTGATATGAAAAGGGGTATTGAAAATGCAGCCCGTATATACTAAAGGAGAGGTACTTAAAAATATTAAAGTATCTAAGGGAATTTATAAGCTTTCTATAAAGGGAGACTATAACGCCAACATGGGGCAGTTTTATATGATTAAGGCATGGGATGAAGAGCCAATACTTCCAAGACCTTTAAGTGTTCATGATGTAGATAAAGATTCAATACATTTTCTATATGAAGTAAAAGGAAAAGGCACAGAAAGGTTAAGGGACTTAAATAAAGGGGATATAATTGAACTTACAGGGCCTTTAGGAAATGGATTTGACAGGCTTAAAATAAAAGGAAGGGTTGCAGTTGTAAGCGGGGGAATAGGAATAGCTCCAATGCTTTATGCAGCCAAAACATTAAAAGATTTAGAAGTTGATTTTTATGCAGGGTTTAGAGATGAGATATATGTAACTTGTGATATAAAACAATATGTGAAAAATGTTTATATATCAACAGACAGCGGAACATATGGACATAAAGGATATGTTACCGATTGCTTAAGCGAAAGCTTAAGGGTTGGTGGCAAAAAGTATGATACCGTTTTATGCTGTGGCCCTGAGATTATGATGAAAAAAGTTGTAGATATATGTGAAACTAATGAGATACCTGTGTATGTATCTTTAGAAAGTTCAATGGCATGTGGACTTGGGGCATGCCTTGTGTGTACATGTACAACTAATAAAGGTAAAAAAAGAGTGTGCAAGGATGGGCCTGTATTTCTAGGTGAGGATGTGGTATTTAATGCTTGATGTGGATGTTTGCGGTGTAAGGTTAAAAAACCCTGTAATTGCAGCTTCAGGAACCTTCGGATTCGGAGAGGAATACAATCAAATATTTGATGTATCAAGGCTTGGGGGTATTGCAACAAAGGGACTTACTCTAAACGTCAAAGAGGGAAATGATGGGCAGAGAATATATGAGACAAGAGGCGGCATATTAAATAGTGTAGGACTTCAAAACCCTGGAATAGAAAAGTTTATAGGCGAAGAACTTCCTAAAATAAGAAAATTAAATACAGTTATCATTGCTAACCTTGGTGGAGAAACCGTAGATGAGTACATAAAAGGTGCGGAAAGGTTAAATGATACTGATGTTGATATTATAGAGCTAAATATATCCTGCCCAAATGTAAAATCAGGGGGAATGGCATTTGGAATTAAATCAAAGGATGCCTATTTTGTGGTATCAAGGGTTAGGAAGGTATGTAAAAAGCCGCTTATAGTTAAGCTTTCTCCTAATGCAGAGGATATAGTTGACATGGCAATTAAATGTGCTGAAGCAGGAGCTGACGGGATATCCCTTGTAAATACTTTTAAGGCAATGGCAGTTGATATAAAAAAAAGAAGACCCATATTTGATAATATAACAGCAGGGCTTTCAGGCCCATGTATAAAACCTATTGCACTTAGAATGGTATACGAAGTAGCGGGGGCGGTAGACATTCCCGTAATAGGGATTGGAGGAATAACCTGTGCAGAAGATGCTATAGAGTTTATTATGGCTGGGGCATCTTGTATAGAGGTTGGCACAGCAAACTTTACAAAACCAAATATATGTTTGAACATAATAGATGGTATGGAAGACTTTATGAATAAAGAAAATATAAAAAGTATAGAAGAAATTAAAGGGATTATAAGGAGGAAATAATTTATGGTTATTGATATATTAAAGGAATCTAATGCACTTTTGGAGGGACATTTTCTTTTATCTAGCGGAAGGCATAGCAACAGATATGTTCAGTGTGCTAAACTTTTGCAGTACCCAGACAAGGCTGAAAAAGTTTTAAAGGTTGTAGCGGATAAGGTGCGTGATATTGATTTTGACATTGTAGTAGGTCCTGCAATGGGAGGAATAATTGTAGCCTATGAGCTTGGACGCCAATTAGGCAAGCCTGCCATGTTTACTGAAAGGGAAGATGGAGCCATGGCTCTAAGGAGAGGATTTGAGATTAAAAAAGGACAAAAGGTACTTATAACTGAAGATGTTGTTACAACCGGCAAATCATCAAAAGAGACGATAAAGGTTGTTGAGTCTTTAGGCGGAGAAGTTGTGGGGATTGCCTGCATAGCTGATAGAAGAACCTGCGAGATTGGGTATCCCGTATTCTCAGCAGTAGAATTAAATATTGAAAGCTATGAAGAGGGTGAGTGCCCTCTTTGCAAAGCAGGCATACCATATATTAAACCTGGAAGCAGAAAAATTAAATAGTATAAAAAATATCCCTCATCGTGTTTGATGGGGGATATTTCTTTTATATAACATATTTTAAAAGAGGAGGTTTTGTGCTAAAATATAGGTGCTCAAAAAGTAAGAGTTAAGAAGTAAGAAGTATGGAGTAAAAGCTGCTATCATTTTTGAGGCAGACTTGGGAAGAAAAGTAAGTTAAATTAAATTTGTCCGGTATCCTAGGATTTTTTGTGTACTAAAAACTATGTACACGGCAAATACTAAAAGGAACTGGAACAGGAGGTAATGTAAAAATGAAAATGGGATGTGAAGCAACATCAAAGCAGCCTTATCTAACTACAAGGCGAATTACTACAATTGCTCTTTTAGGAGCTATTTCGGCGGTGCTTGGACTTACACCTTTAGGCTTTTTACAGGTTGGCATAATAAGTGTTACGTTTATGCATATACCTGTAATAATTGCAGCAATCTTAGAAGGACCAATAGCGGGAGGGATAGTGGGTCTGATATTTGGTATATCAAGCATCATAAGTAATATGCCAAAGGTTACAGGACCAATATTTTTAAACCCTATGGTATCCATTGTTCCAAGGGTATTAATTGGGATTATTTCAGCTTATGTTTACAAATGGACAAAAAATACTGCCATAACTGCTGCTGCAGGAACCGCAACAAATACAATAGGAGTTCTAAGCGCTATATATTTTATGGCGGCACAGCAGTTTGCTAATATAAAGGGTGTTACACCAGATGTTGTTGGCAAAATACTTTTAGGAACAGCAGCAACTAATGGTATTGCAGAGATAGTAGTAGCAATTATACTTGTTCCAGCTATAATAAAAGGTGTAAATATGATGAAGAAGTAAAGCTATGTTTTAGTACAGTGCTGATTTCAGGATATGTTGATTTACTGTAGCAGCGACTT
>DIRE01000086.1:43471-48738 GCA_002426575.1 Clostridiaceae bacterium UBA5444
TCAATCAACATATCCGGTTTAAAATCAATAGTTACTTAAAACATAGCCAAAAGTAAAGAGGCAGGCTTTTAGCCTGCCTTAAAAAATGGAGGATAGACTTATGATATTTGTTGTGGATGTTGGTAATACAAATATTGTTCTTGGAGTAATAGAAGGAAAAGAGATCATATCCGATTGGAGGCTTTCTACTGACAACCCTAGAACTGCTGATGAATATGGCATGGTTATAAAGGATCTTTTTGATAGCGAGAATTACAATATAGGAGATGTAGAAGGTGTCATAATATCTTCTGTTGTTCCAAATATTATGTATTCTCTTGAACATGCTATAAGGAAGTATTTTAAACAAGAGCCAATTATAGTGGGACCTGGAACAAAAACAGGAATAAACATTAAATATGATAACCCAAAAGAGGTTGGTGCAGATAGGATAGTAAACGCAGCTGCAGGCCATGCTATTTATGGGGGACCTCTTATTATTATAGATTTTGGGACGGCTACAACATTTTGTGCAATTACTGAAAGCGCGGATTATCTAGGAGGAGCTATTACCCCTGGAATTAGTATATCTAGCGAAGCATTATTTCAAAGGGCTGCAAAATTGCCAAGGATTGAACTTGTAAAGCCGCCTACCGTTATATGTAAAAATACCATTCAAAGCATGCAAGCAGGCATAATATATGGATATGCAGGCATAGTAGATTCCATAGTAGGCAAGATGAAAGAGGAAATGAGAGGGTATGGGGAAAAGGAACCTTTAGTGGTTGCAACTGGAGGGTTTGCAAGCCTGATTGCGTCAGAGGCAAAATCTATTGACAAAATAGATGGTGTATTAACCCTGCAGGGGCTTAGAATACTATACGAAAAAAACAAGGAATGATTTTATGAATATTGGAAATGTGGAATTTGAAAACAATATTTTTTTAGCTCCAATGGCTGGGGTTACAGACAAGCCCTTTAGAATACTGTGTAAAGAAATGGGCTGTGGTTTTGTGTATACGGAAATGGTAAGCTCTAAAGGGCTTTTTTATAATAGCGATAAAACAAAGTTAATGCTTGACATAGATGACAGAGAGTTTCCAGTTGGGGTTCAGCTTTTTGGGTCAGATCCTAATATAATGGGCGAAATGGCTTATGAAGTTAGTAAAGATGATAAAGTGTCAATTATAGATGTTAATATGGGATGTCCTGCCCCTAAAATAGTGAAAAATTGCGAGGGCTCGGCACTTATGAAAGATCCCAAATTAGCTTCTGATATAATATATGAAGTCTCAAAAAAGTCCCTTGTGCCTGTAACAGTTAAATTTAGAAAAGGCTGGGATGATGATAATATAAATGCAGTTGAGTTTGCAAAAATGGCTGAAAATAGCGGAGCATCTGCTGTTACAGTCCATGGCAGGACTAGAAAACAGATGTATGAAGGCAATGCAGATTGGGATATTATAAGGAAGGTAAAGCAGAGCGTAAATATACCTGTTATAGGAAATGGAGATGTATTTTCACCGGAGGATGCAAAGAGGATGCTAGATGAAACAGGGTGCGACGGGGTTTTAGTGGCAAGGGGTGCAATGGGAAACCCATGGATATTTAAGAGGATAATACACTACTTAAGCACAGGAGAAATGCTGCCAGAGCCAAGCCCCAAGGGAAGAATAGATATGGCGATTAGACATACTAATATGATGGTTGAATATAAGGGCGAAAATATCGGGGTAAAGGAAATGAGAAAGCATATTGCTTGGTACATTAAAGGATTAAAGAATGCAACTTCAGTAAAAAATATGATTAACACCATAAATAGTAAGGAAGAATTAATCGATGTGCTCCTTAGCTATAAGAGAGATGTCGAGTGTTGAGTATTGGGTGTTGGGTAATATAGTAATAATGTTAATATTCTATAATAGAATATATTGTAATTAAAATAGGCTTGGTGATTCTTTGGCCAAATTTGGTTTTGTTCAAGTTGCAAATGAAGAAGAGTATAGACAAAAGTATCTCATGTATAAGATATTAAATGGAAGATTTAAAAAAGCAGCAGATAGAATTATGCCTGACTATATAGCAGGAAACATATATGATATGGGCATTCGGGATGTAAACATATCAGGAGTTAGAATGTGTATACCTCCCATAGAGGATAATAATATAAAGGCTAAAAGGTTAAATAAATCCATCTCATATTGTATGAAAACTGGTATTGAGGTTTTAGCTGTGGATTCTTCTATAGATATTTTAGACCCTAAAATAGAAGGGGTTTCAAAAGGATTAGTGTACAGCCCTGTTGTAATAATAAATGCTGTAAAATCTGTGGCAGCTCTTTTGGGAATAGACTTTAATAGATGCAGCATATGTATTGCAGATGCTTCTACTAATGTAGGATTAATATTAGCAGAATATTTATCTAGTGAGGTTCAGTATATGACTCTTTTAACCCCCTTTAGGGAGACTGCCCTAAAAAGTGCATATACCATTATGAAAAATAGAGGGCTTTCACCTGCTGTTATGGCGGATTACAAAAAAGCATTAGACGATTGTGATATACTTTTATATGTAGGCGGGATAGATATAAATGAACTTGTGGCAAATATACATAGGAAGATGGTTATTGCAAACTTTACATCTGAAACCCTAAACATAGAGAAGGATATACTTATTGTAGATGATGCAGTGCTCAAAGGAGCAAAAAAGCCAATTATAGGGGGGAGCATCCCTCAGTTAACATCTAGAATATGGGAGGGAGCACTTCTTACACAGCTTAGCATCGACGTAGATTCATATACTGCTGATGATATGAGATCTATTGGCAGCATTGCAGAAAAGCTTAGTATAGATATAAAGACTATACTATCGGGGGGACGCCCCATTGGGGTGGAAGGGATATATAGATATAGATAATTAATAGTTATTGACAATTAAATCCTCCTGTTTTATAATACATACAATGAGATTGGGGACTTGCAAGCACTGTAAAGGAACGCCTTTATAGTGCTTGCTATAATTATGTAGAGGTTTGGAGGCTGAATAAATTTAAAATATGTGCATATATTAACGAGGTGTAAAATAATTTAATATAAAGAACTTATAAGGTTCATGAAGATTAAGTCTATATTTAATATAGGCTTAATATTAATATTAGTGACTTAACTATACAATAACATCTTGTGCGACTTTAAGACGAACTTTATTGTGAAGTATTTGTAGATAGAGTTCGTTTTGTGCATAATATATTAAATATTTCAAAAGGGGAGAATTAATATGGGCGAAGTTGGAAAACAAGTCATCTTAACATATGAAGGAGTTAGGAAACTTGAAGAAGAATTGGACTACTTAAAGACAGTCAAAAGGAAAGAAGTAACTCAAAAGATAAAAACAGCATTATCCTTTGGGGACTTAAGTGAGAACTCTGAATATGATGAGGCCAAAAACGAACAAGCATTTGTTGAAGGAAGGGTTATATTCCTTGAAAATATGCTTAAATCTGCAAAGGTTATTGACGAAGATGATATTTCTACCGATAAAGTAAGTGTAGGATGTATAGTAAGGGTAAAAGACATGGAGTTTGATGAGGAAGTTGATTATACCATAGTAGGATCAGCTGAAGCAGACCCTACTAAACTTAAGATATCTAATGAATCCCCAATTGGTCAAGGACTAATTGGGAAAAAAGTCGGGGAAATAGCAGAGGTTCATGTGCCTGACGGTGTTGTTAAATTTAAGATACTAGAAATAAAAAAATAAATATGGGGGAATAAATATATATGTCCAATGAGGAAACAAATTTTGATATACTCGAAGAGAAGTACAATGAGCAGGTAATGCAAAGGATGCAAAAATTAAAGGAACTTCAGGATAAGGGGCAAGACCCTTTTGATACTTATACCTATGATGTTACTCATTCATCAAAGGATATAAAAGACAACTTTGAGACTTTAGAGAATTCCATGGTTTCAATTGCAGGAAGGCTTCTTTCAAAAAGGGTTCATGGTAAGGCTGGATTTTCTGACCTTTATGATAGAGAAGGTAAAATACAGCTATATGTTAAGATAGATGACATTGGGGAAGAAAAACTAAAGTTTTTTAAATCCCTTGATATAGGTGACATAATAGGAGTTGTGGGCACCATATTTAAGACTCATAAGGGAGAAATATCGGTACATGTAAAGGACTTTACTTTGCTTACAAAGTCTCTAAAGCCTTTGCCTGAAAAGTGGCATGGACTTAAAGATCCAGACCTAAGATATAGGCAAAGGTATGTGGACTTAATTGTAAATGAAGATGTTAGAGAAGTATTTTTTAATAGAATAAAGATAATTAAATCCATAAGAAACTTCCTTGATGAAAGGGGATTCCTTGAGGTTGAAACACCTGTATTATCACCAATAGCAGGGGGTGCTGCTGCAAGGCCTTTTATTACTCACCACAATGCTCTAGATATAGATATGTATCTTAGAATTGCGACAGAACTTTACTTAAAAAGGCTTATAGTTGGTGGATTTGAAAGAGTTTACGAAATAGGCAAGGACTTTAGAAATGAAGGTATTGATATAAGACACAACCCTGAATTTACCATGATTGAGTTGTATCAAGCCTACGCTGATTACAATGATATGATGGAACTTACAGAGAATATGATCTCACAAGCATGTATGGATATACATGGTACAACAAAGGTGAATTATCAGGGAACAGAGATTGACTTTAAACCGCCTTGGAAAAGGATTACTATGGTTGATGCTGTAAAGGAATATGCAGGCATCGATTTTAATGATATAAAAAGCAATGAAGAGGCAAGAGAGATTGCCAAAGAGCATAACTTAGAGCTTAAAAAAGAGCTTAAGGATTGTGCAAAGGGAGATATATTAAATGCATTCTTTGAGGAGTATGGTGAGAAACATTTAATTCAGCCAACATTCCTTATGGATTATCCAGTTGAAATATCACCTCTGTCAAAGAAAAAAAGAGGCAATCCTGATCTTACTGAAAGATTTGAGGCCTTTATATATGGAAGAGAAATAGCTAATGCATATTCTGAGCTAAATGATCCAATTGTACAAAGGGAAAGATTCCTTCAGCAGCTTAAAGAAAGAGAACTTGGCGATGATGAGGCATATATGATGGATGAAGACTTTGTAAATTCCCTCGAGATAGGAATGCCACCTACAGGGGGATTGGGTATAGGAATTGATAGAATAGTAATGTTCTTAACGGATTCATATTCTATAAGAGATGTTATACTATTCCCAACAATGAAGACCCTCGGTGGTGTA
>DIRE01000034.1 GCA_002426575.1 Clostridiaceae bacterium UBA5444
CTGCTGCCATTTACTAGCTCCATCCATTAATGCTGCTTCATAATAACTTTCATCCATTCCAGTAATTGCAGCTAAATAAACTATCATATTGTATCCCATGGTCTTCCAAGAATTCATAAATATCAATATGAAAGGCCAGTACTTCTTTTCCATATACCATTGAACAGGTTCTTTACCTCTAGATGCTAAGATCTGGTTTACTAAACCTTTATCACTGCTCAAAAACGAAAATACAAAATAGCTTACAACTACCCAAGATAAAAAGTGCGGCAAAAACATTGAAGTCTGATAAAATTTAGCTAACCTTTTGTTGTTTAATTGGTTAAGCATAATTGCTAATGTTACAGGGATTACTATGCCTAATATGATAAATATAATATTATAAACTAATGTATTTCTAATTATTATATAGGCATCCTTGGTAGCAAATAAAAACTCAAAATTCTTAAATCCGACCCAATCACTTTTTATTAGATTACTTAAAAAACCTTTACCAGCTATTTTAAAATCCTTAAAAGCTATAATAAGGCCGAACATAGGTAAATACGAAAATATAATGTACCATATAAATGTAGGGATTGCTAAAAAAGTTAATTGAATATCGTCGCCCGTTAATTTTTTCTTCGCCATATAAGACATCCTTTTTTAGCTATTGTGCATTATAGTGTATTTGCCTATTAGCTTGCGTGCATTATAATGCATGTTTTTGTGTCTTTTAGCATTTCTGCTTTATGTATTTAAATTTAAATACCTTTTAAATAGTCCGTGAATTATCCTTAACATCTACATAATACCATATTGTAAAAATAGTGTCAATATATATGCACTATTCTTACACCTTTATGTCACTATTTTTGTAAAGCATTATTGAGCATATACCATTGTATGAGTTTACATATAAAAACAATGGAATGTCCCTACCGCATTTTAAATGTGATAGGGACATTCCATTGTTTGCTATAATAGTGTTTCAGCATCATGAAATATTAATTTGCTTTTTCTATTTGTCTAAACCAGCAATGCTGATCTCTTCCGCCCTAAATGGTTTCTTTTTTATATCATTGACACGCTTTACTTCTTACTTTTTCACTTTTTAAGCTATATTTTTAAGCCTTATATCTGAGCCAGATTTTGTTAATGCTTCAAATATTTCAGACTCAGATAGCACCCCCTTTACTTTCATGGATTTGTCCAAAACTACTACCATATTATACTTATTAACATCAAAATGCTTTAATACATCTCTCACAAATGCCTCTTCGTATGTACATATTTGGGTAACCTCCATAATTAAATTACCTTTTATATTTTTATTTTTAATCATTACATCTTTTATTACTGTATACATTATGTTTTCTTCCTCTTTGCTTGCGGATACAAATATAAATAAAGGCAATATAAAAAGGCTTATATTCATAGCTCCATTTAAAACAGCAAAGATTCCAATTATAAACATCAAAACCGCTATAACCTTTCCAGTAAATACAGCTGCTTTGGTTGCTTTCCTATAGCCTACAAAATATTCAATAAACACCCTCAGTATTCTACCTCCATCAAGGGGCAGCCCTGGGAGCATATTAAATATACCAAGTCCAATATTGGTATTCATGATAAACTCATAATTTGGCACATGTATTCCCCTATTATTTAAAAAAAATACCAGAGCTGCTACCATTACATTAAATAATGGGCCTGCAACTGATATAAGTATTTCCTTAAAAGGTTCAACCATATCAATATTATTTATTCTAGCAACCCCGCCAAATGGGAAAAGCTCTATATCACCTATCTTTAATCCAAAAATCACTGCAACAATAGCATGGCAAAACTCATGGAGCATTACAAACAAAAAAAGAAGTGCAGCTTCTATAAAATATCCAAATATAATACAAATAATAAATATAGCAATAAAATATTTGTTAACCTTAAATTTAATTTTTGTATGTCCTAAACCCGTCAAATAGCTATTCCTCCTATCTAGCCGCTTTATTTATATCTATTACGCTAGCAGGATCTACTAATTCCCCATCCTTTGTAACTTCAAAATGAAGATGAGCAGATGTAACTTGCCCTGTATCCCCAACCTTTGCTATATAGTCTCCTTTTTTCACCTTATCCCCTTTATTTACAAGTATCTCAGAGCAGTGGGCATAGAGGGTTTTAAAGCCATCTTGATGCTTAATAACCAAATATCTTCCAGCAGTATTATTCATGTCGACTATTTCTACTTCGCCGCCTTGGGCAGCCTTTATAGGTGTCCCTATTTCACCTGCTACATCTATTCCCTTATGAATCTCCTCTTTATTATTTATAGGACTAGTCCTCTCCCCATATTTTGATGTTATTACCCCATCTATAGGAATAATCATGGCCATATTAGTAGATACATCAATTGTTCCATCATTAGGCTTATCGGATGTGTCATCTTCCTTTTTTTTACCCAAAATACTGCTTATTTTATCCGGTATTTTCTCGAAGCTTTCTCCAACATTATTCCATGTATAAACCGCATTGTCTTTAAAATCGTATTCTGCTCCTGCAACCCACCTTGCCCCATCAACAACCTTAACAATAGAAGGGTTTTTAAAATTGGAAACTATTATTATAAGTAGAGCAATAGCCCCTGATATTAGAAATTGATTTGCTATTGTATTAAGCTTTTTATTATCCATTCTAAAAAGTGAGTCCCAAATTTTATAATCTTTTGTCCTATATCTTTCATAGTTATTATATAAATAATTTCTATTTATATCCCCCATACTATCCCCCCATTCGCTTTATATATTTATATTTACATCAGTTTTTATTTATTACTTATATATCCATGTTTATGTATCTTTAAATATTAAGATGGTATAATGGTGTAGATGGCGATTCGTAAGGGGTGATAGTTTGAAAAAGGAAAAGCAAAGTTTTAGAGCCATGAGGATTTATACTATAGTTATCATGACAACGGTACTTATCCGGGGTCTAAATATTATATCAAGTAAATTTGCTATAATAATTATTTCAATAGCCTTTTTTGCATCAATGGTACATTATTTAAAAAACAAACCATAAATTATATATATTCATACAATACCGTACATAATTTGTAGTTTGTTTTTTAACTTTTTTTGTGATAATATTGAAAATGTGAAAATATGTGCCCGTAGCTCAGTTGGATAGAGCTTTTGATTCCGAGTCAAACGGCCGCAGGTTCGAATCCTGTCGGGCACACCAAAATTTTTGTAGATCATAGGATATCAATCTTAATTGGTTGATGTCTTTTTTTATATATTTTTATATAAGGCACCAGTTCTTAGCTATTCTCTCAGGAAGTTGAAACGGAAATGATTTATAAGCGAAAGGCAAGTGTAACATACCACTCTGATATGCTGCCCCTGCCTTTCCAACAAAATGGAAATCTTTAAATTTTGTAAGCTACATCATAAGCATCATGTACTACGCTCATTAAATTGCCGACACATTTGCAATCCCCGATAGAATAAACTTCAGGGGCAATGTCTTTGTAGATATTAGGTGTAATCACGCAGAAACTGTTGTATCCGGCAGCTGTAATTACGCTGTCCGTTTTAATAAATGTTTCTTTGCAATCCGTCTCAATGGTTATGCCGTTTAAAGCAATTTCTTTTGCTTTGGAGTTCGTATGAATTTCAATATTGTAATGTTTCATGAGCTCCAAAAGCATATTTTTGTTGGCTGCGCAGAGGCCGGGCACCTTGAGAATCGCATCGAGCATTTCTACAATAACGGGGGTCTTACCGTTTTTGGCAAGCTCATAAGCAATTTCACATCCAGTCAGACCACCGCCGATGATTGCCACTTTATCGCCCACAGGCTTGAAACCGCGCAGGAAATCGATTGCCTCGACAGCGTTCTCAATGCCCTTGATCGGCAGCTTTTTAGCTGTCGCTCCCGTGGCCATGATGACTACGTCAGCACCGAATTCCTTGATGGATTCAGGTGTGGCTTCTATATTCATCCGAACGTCCACTTTGGCTTCAGCAACTTTCTTTTTATACCACTCAATCAATTTTTTGTCGGCTTCCTTGAAATCGGGGGCGGCCGCAGCTATGAACACCCCACCAAGCTCATTTGTTTTTTCAAAAAGCGTAACTTTGTGTCCACGTTCTGCTGCAAGCCGGGCTGCTTCCATACCACCGATACCGCCACCGATTACTGCAACTTTCTTAGGCTTTTCAGCCTTTGTTAGCTTGAATTCATCTTCTCTCAGTACGGCTGGATTTACTGCACAGGTCATTGGCTTTCCTGCAAAAATCGTCGCAAGGCAACCATTATGACAAGCAATGCAGGGACGAATGTCATCGATGTTTCCGTCTTTTACTTTATTGACATAATCGGGGTCGGCAAGTATAGCGCGACCGAGACCAATTCCATCAAACAGCCCGTCCTCTATGCTTTTTGCCGCAAGGTCTGGATCATCCATTCGGCCTGCACAGATTACAGGAATGTTAACGAAATGCTTAATATATGCTGCTTCAGGTATATTACAACCCATCGGCATATACATCGGAGGATGACACCAGAACCAAGAATCGTAAGTTCCGTTATCTGCATTTAGGGCATCACAGCCTGCTGCTTCCAGTAGACGGGCAACTGCAGGGCTTTCTTCCAGAGAACGTCCGAATTCCTTGTAATTTTCTCCCGGCAAGGCACCAGAGTTGAAGCCCTTCATTTTGCTGGATACGCTGTAGCGAACGGTGACCACAAAATCCTTTCCACAAGACTTTTTGACTCCACGTATAATCTCACAGGGGAAACGCAGACGGTTTTCCAGACTGCCGCCGAATTCGTCCGTGCGTCTATTTGTTGCTTCCATCGTGAACTGGTCGATCAGATATCCTTCATGGATAGCGTGGATTTCAATACCGTCAAAACCAGCTTCCTGTGCCATTTTTGCTGATTCAATAAAGCTACGTATATACTGCCAGACTTCTTCAGTGGTAAGACCACGGTGCTTCACTTTGGGATTCCAGACATTTGGTAGCCCATCAGTCGGTGCCACAAAGTATATGTCCGGATCCAGGCCATGAGCTTTTAAAAATTCGGGGTCACCAGGCAGGGTGCGCCCAGAGCCCGCAGAAAGCTGCAGCAATATTTTGGCTCCGTAGTGGTGAACTTCCTCTGTCATCTTTCTGGTTGCCATAAAGGCTGGTTTCTGCTCGTGTAGCCATTTGGACGAACCCATGGGTGCCACCAAAGTTGCGCCTGTAACAAGCAACCCGATTCCGCCCTTCGCGCGCTCAATGAAGTACTCGCAGCCTTCCTTGTCATATGTACCATCTGGTTTGAATACATGACTACCGCCTAAGGCCTCCATGACATATCGGTTTTTGACTTCCATGCTGCCGATTTTCATCGGTGTGAACAAAACACCGTACTTTCCTGACATTCAATCTCCACCTTTCTTTTTTTAAAATAAGCAATGGGAATTGCTAAAAAACTAGGCCATGGTATGATTTTATTATACCGTGGATTATACTAATTGTATTACAGTATAACAAGGTAGTCAATGGGTAAAAAATTTTTCAAACAGGTTTATTTGTGTTACCATAATAAGCGAGGGGTTAGCGTGAAAAATAACGTGAAATGCAATAAAAAAAGGTACACTTAATAATAGCCTTTAAGACCATAAAAAATTAGATTTTGATTATTAAGTTTTGATTTAGGCCATAGAAATTTCAGTAACCTTGATTAAAACATTGGCAATAAGAAGCTTTACCGCCTGTTTAATAGCTTTCTCCTTTTGCTTTTCCAGTATTTCTTGTGGTATATCGACTTTATACAAATCGCTTGGATTCCAAAATTCACCTGTAACAAACATATTGTAAATAGCGATGAGTATCATCCTTGCGAGTGTATTTTCTCATCAATATTAATAATAACAAAGTAGTGGAAAACCGCTCACTATTTTTTCATTACTATTTGTGCCGCCGACGGTAGCGGCGGAATGGAGATTCAGATGAAAGAAAAAACGAATGAAATCATTTTAAATACGGCCATTGATTTATTTAGACAAAACGGGTATTCTGCCGTTACCATCAATGAAATCTGCAATATGTGTGGAATCACCAAAGGCACCTTTTATTATCATTTTAAAACCAAGGAAGATCTTGTCCTAAGCTATTATGAAATGTTAAGCGACGATATGATGCAGATTATGCCGGAACTTTTAAAAGATAAGCCATGTATTGAAAAGGTTTGGTCATGCATAGAATACTTTATTGACAATACGATTAGCCTTGGACCGGATTTACTCAAAAATTTAATTCAGATTGATATGAATGCTGGCTGCAATGTGTTTTCACCCTATTGGAAAGATCATTCTCCCGCCGAAAAGATATTTTCGAAAATGGAATTGGAGCTAATACGGCAGGGGCAGAAGTCCGGCGAAATAAGGGACAACATTTCGGCGGAGGATCTACTCTGGAATTTTTATGCAGGGCTGATGGGAGTTGCGATGCACTGGAGTTCGGTTAACGGGAAATACGATGAAAAAAAAGAACTCAAAAAGCTGTTTGATCAGATATTTATGAAAGAATAATCCGGTGATTCATGAACAAGACTTTTGTGATCTCTTCAACTTTTAGCCGTCAATGCTGCTATACTGCCCATGAAACCTTGATTTTACTGGGTTTGTTCTGTATCACTCGTGTCACCAGCTGCGCCGAAGGTAGGTCTGCACTTCATTTTTGCGGGATGCGTTTTGTGTTGTGACCGCGCTGAGGTCTGCATCTAAATTGCCCTAATGACACCAATTAAATTTATTTGCTTTGTCTTATAAATTTGCATACTTCTTCCACTGTTTCTAATCTATTTGATCCTGATATCACCTTAAAGCTTTTACATGGCTTTTGGGGTTTTGAATTCCTAGGTCCCCCAACTTGATAAACATCGTCTTCAGCAGATACAAGTGCCCAATCCAAAACTGCAGCCTTTATATTTGATGCTAATACTTGAGCTGCTCCAATATCTGGTACACTATAGGGTATAACTATTGACATTCTATTTTTCCCTCCATTAATATTATTTATTTGATTTTGTACATCTCTTCTAAAGTCCCCCACGGTTTTACCATATTCTTTGAAATAGCCAATAGGGTCTGTATGGGTTGTGTCTTTAAATCTTACTGCTGCGTCATAATGAGATATTAGATTATCCTCAGTTACTTTATTTATTTTAAGTACATCAGCAAGCAAATACGCAAATAACCATACACCTTTTTCCCATACTTCATTAAATTTCTGAGGGTCTCTTTCATAAGGTCTGCAAAGCTCAACCCCTAAGTATCTATGATTTGCCGTCCATCCTGCATGCCAAGCAATCTCGTCCGTTGGAACCATCTGTATAATAGAACCCCAATCCACGGAAAAATGAGACATAACCTCTCTTTCAGTTCTTTCAAAATAATCGCGTATATTTTTTGCAGTGGCACCAGGCATTGCTGTCTCATGAACTAGCACTCCAATTGGCTTAAACTTTTCTTTTGATCTTCTATTAACCAGTGGATCTTGTATTATATTGTAACCCATTTCTATTCCCCCTCTTATTTTAATTCTATTATTTTCTGGTCTTGCCCAATAGTAATATTTCCACAATATAACTATACCGCTACTTATTCCTGCCCCCGCAAATCCACTCAATAAGCTAGTTAGTTTAGTGTGAACCTCACATCGTGTGCTTCTGGATTGCTCCATCATTTTCCCACATCATCGTCCTCGTTACCTACTAACTCTATGGGTGTCTTAATTCGGATAGTCCCTACCCTATTTACTATTTCTATTTGTATTTATATTAAGCACTTATATCTAATTCTCTTAACCCCTGTTTAAGTATATTTTGTGCAGCATTTTCATCTCTTTGATGAGTACTTCCACATTCAGAGCATACCCACTCTCTTATACTCAAACATTTGGCTTCTTTATTTTGACAGCCACAACCTGAGCATAATTGACTACTTGCATACCATGGATCAATTTTATGATATATTCTATCATTCCACTGTGCTTTATATCGTAATTGTCTTGTAAATTCACTCCATGATACATCGCTAATTGCTTTTGCTAAGTTATGATTTTTAACCATACCTTTAATGTTTAAATCTTCACTTTTATTAGATTCTATTTTAGCTGGGATGTACATTGCTTTTGGTTTTAAACCGTTATTTACGTACCAAAACCTCACTATTAAATTTAGACTAATTATCTTTAATTATTCCCAGCTAAATGAAATATCATATGGGGACGGTATCCCCCTTAGTGAAGAAGTTTTTTCCGCTATAAGATCATCACTATATATGAATTTGAAAGTTTGGAAACTTGAATATACCATTTCCTTTTTTTAATTTACCAGAATCAAAGATTTCTGTGAATCCATCATCTATTTCATTTATAATAGTTGTTGGAATGTTTAACGTATGGTGTCCAGGCAAAACTCTTTCAACCTTAAGCTTTCTAACTTTTCGCACTGATTTCATAAATTCTATCGGGTCCGTTGTTGGATAAAAGGCATACAAAGTGCCTTTGTAAATTAAATCCCCTGAATACAGATATTTTCGCTCTAGTTCATAAAGGCATATATGCCCTGGAGAATGTCCAGGGGTATGTATTACTTTAACCGTTCTTTTTCCTAAATCAAATAAGTCACCATCTTTTAATATTCGTTCTGGTGTACCTTGAAAAACCTGATATTTAGTAATATCAAAATCGGGTGGGAAATCACAAGGTCTCTTTGTCAAATTTTTTTTAACAACCTGCAATGGAATCGGAAATTTAGAGGAAAGCCAATCACTCTCATCTTCATAAACTGCTATATGCCTAAAAAGTTTGTGTCCACCTATATGATCCCAATGGACATGGGTTGAAACAATTTCAAGAGGCAATTCAGTAATCTTATCAACAACTTCTTTTATATTTTGCACTCCTAATCCAGTATCAATTAGCAATGCCTTCTCAGCACCAATAAGTAAGTAACAATGGGTTTCCTCCCAATGCTTATACTCACTAATTGCATATGTATCACCATCTATTTTTTCAACAGTAAACCAATCATTCATAGAAACTCCTCCTGTCATATTAAGGTGTAAAGAATATGTATCATATTGTCTATCGCTTTACCCCTTCTAACTATTATAAGCATTGGAATTTAGTATTTTGTCGCTACACAAGAATTGGATTTGAATATGGTGTAAAACACTGCACCCGAGAGCCATAAAATTCTCGGGTGAAAAATTATATTTATTTGCTTGCGTTTTTAAATGAAATGTTTAACTACAAGGGTATTGCTCATATTATCATATCTACTCATATTTTTTCCCTACAACATATATTGGGATAAACATACTAAACACTGAGCAAAGTGTAAATATAAGTTGTCCTTTTTCCCAAAGAATCGGAGAAAGATATGAGATTAGAAAATATAATAATGGAAATAAAATCAGGATGGCTACGATAGATAAGTGTACTGCCTTTAAAATATGTTTCCAATTGCTATTGTTGAATCTTATTCCAGCGACATTCATTCTAAAAATTCCATCATTATAAAAGCTAATTTTATTATTGTCATAGTAAACAGGCAATGTTTCTTTCACTAAAAATGTAAAGTATGTTCCAAAAACTAACATTAGTAATTCAACTGTTGCTAAATTATTAAAAAGATTATCAGGTGTATAGCCAAGGAAAATAAGTAAAATTACTTCCAAAACAAAAATCACAACAGATGATAAAAAAATAATTTTTCTTTTTTTCTTTGCATTGTTAAGTTTCTCTTTATCCTCTTTTGACAAAGTAATTGTCTTTGTCATCAAAGACTCTACTTCTTGCACTGTAAATGGGGTATCAGATTCAATCTTCTTTCCACTTAACAATTCAGTTGTTGTAACGCCAAGTATTTTTGCTAAAGGCATTAATAATGAAATGTCGGGCAAGCTTAATCCTCTCTCCCACTTGCTCACAGCTTTATCTGAAAGGTATAGTTGCTCTGCAAGTTGTTTTTGTGTTAATCCTTTTTCTTTCCTTAGTTTGGTTAAAAATTGTCCGAATTCTTCGTTGTTTATTGTTTGCATTATTCAGCACCCCCTGCAATTAGCATAAATATAAAGCTGAAAACAAACAACCGTCTGTCGGTAGATATTAGGTTATATTCAAAGTAAACCAACAGTAGAATATATTAAATTGCTATAAACTTTACTTATTTCTAACACTTCTGAGTCGGTGTCCCCACATTTCTACTGCGGCAAACAGAGCCTGTTGACTTAAGTGTTCCATTAATATATTCGTCCAATATTATTGCTGCTTGTTCAACAAGCTCTGCACAAGGACGTTTTTTATAATACTCTTCAGTTCTGTCTTCAGGTATGGGAGTATCACTTTTTACAGAGAGTCCTAAAAGTTCCCTACATATAATTGAGCCGTTCTCATACTTAAACTTTTTACCCATTGACTGAATAAGCTTATAGTGCTCAATTTTGGCAGCTTTATCTAACGGATCAGAATATCCATATATCATGCCGGCAACCATAAACATGCCAGTAACCGCTCCACATACTTCACGAAGTCTGCCCATTCCGCCGCCAAAGGATGAAGCAATTTTTAATGCAGTTTCTAAATCCAGTCCCGTTTCATCACAAAAAGCTGCAAAAACAGACTGTGAACAATTGTATCCTTTTTTAAATAGTTCTTTTGCTAATTCTGAATGCTCACTCAAATTTCCTTTTCACCTCGATCTGCATTATCCATAAAGCACTTTCCATGCTTATGTCTACGACAACCACGACCACAACCTTCTCCGAATCCGTTGCAAAGTCGATACTCGCCTCCCCCAATTAGTAGCACTTTACCATTAACTAATGATTCCGCCAGCTTTTTTCTAGCTCCAATATAAATACCCTGAACAGTAGTTCGAGCAACATTCATCTGTTTAGCACATTCTTCTTGTGTAAATCCTTCTAAATCGATAAGCCTTATGGTTTCATATTCGTCAACCGTCATATTTACATTGTCTTTATCATCTGACATAGAATCAATAGGACCAAATTTATTGCTTTCTGGCAAACAGCATACTTTTCTCCATTTCATTGGCCTTGGCATAATCTCATCACCTCAATTCTAACTAAGAATAATCAGAGAATTCTCTAATTACTTCTGATATATGTTATAGGCACTCTAGTTGCTTATCAGTAATCTCAAATCGGTTTTGTAAGATACCTTTGTATGGATTTCATCTCTCCTTGTCGTATGGTTCACCCCGCCTTATAGCTTGTGACATATGTCATTTACAATACCTATTGTACCTCATTAATGACATATGTCAATAACTTTTTTAAAATTCATTTCAATCATTAGGGAAATAGCCAATCCAAGTTTATTAAGAGATTATGTATTAAGCCAACCTAAAGTATTAAGTAGATATTGATTAAAATATGGAAATTCCTATTTGTCACTATAATTCAAATAGCACATTTTCATAGTTTTGAACGTAATATTTAATATTCTTCCTGCCTTTTTGAATAACTGTATGTCCCTCTGATTCCAGCTTCTTTCTCTGCTCTTCCACACCGCCAGGATACTTTGGATTCAATTCACCATTTGCTTTTAATGTTCTCCAATATGGTGTTTCATTCCCACTTCTTTGGTAACTTGCCCATGCTACGGTAGAAGTAAATATTTCTGCTGTTATAGGTTCAGTAAAGTCAGCACCACTTAACTTTGCAAAATATTCTCTGATATTTCCCGATGTTGTTACTTTGCCATATGGCACTAATTTCATTACCTTATCATACTCAATAGGTGGGGCAAAATACATTTTATCTCCACCATATTTTTCAATGTTTTTAGCATCTGTAATAGTTTGAAATTTAGGCATATCCTTACTATCATTCAACATTGCATTAAAATCTTTTTTATCTTCATTTGACATATTCAGCGCCTCCTTTTGATAAGTTGAAATAATTGAGACTTATATAATATAAAAAGCTGTACTTCGTTATTTATAAAAATTGTGCAATATTTAATATATCAACC
>DIRE01000018.1:0-9128 GCA_002426575.1 Clostridiaceae bacterium UBA5444
ACCACCTCTAAACAATACACCATGTGGTAATATAATCGCCATTTTCCCGCTTTCTGATAGTTGGTGTAAGCCAGTTAATAAAAAAGCATAGTCAGCTTTACTCTTTGGTGCCAGTGTTTCAAATTTCTTAAATCTATCTTCTTCTAAGTATTTTTTATCTGCCAACCAATTTAAACTATAAGGGGGATTCATTATTACAGACTCCGTTTTTATCTCTTCTGCTTTTTCAACTGTTCTTATGATGCTAAACTTGTCCCCCTTTTTCAGCCTATATATTTCTTTAAATTGCCTTGTAAGGCTGTCCCCATGTTTTACTATGCCTTCAATGTTTCTAATCGCTAGGTTAAACAACAGGAAGGGTATTGCTCTGTCTGAAAGCTCTTCACAGTAAAATTTTTGGTTTGGGTTGTCCACGTATCTTTTTATTGTCAAGCCTCCCACACCGCAACAAATATCTAGGTTGGAACTACTATTCCCCAATATTCCACTTGTTATTTTGGCTATTGAGTCGGGTGTAAAATCTTGCCCTTTGCCCTTTCTATCCGAATGCTCCGCTTGGTAGTAGTTTAAAAACCAGTCATAAGACAAATCAGCTTCTAGTTTTAGGAATTGCTCAAACAAGTTATTCCTATCATCTTCGCTTTTCATTATCTCCGCTAGCTTATAAGGGGCGTGGAAGCTTTCCTCTACTCCTAGTAAGTCGTTGATTTGTTTAGTCGTTAGCATTTCATCTCACCTCTTTGAAAATAGTCGTCTATCAATCCCACTCCTGCTCTTTATCCCAATTTTTATTTTCCGTTAACTCCCCACACTCTGCAGGGTCCATTTCACACGCCCACATACAGTAATTCCTTTCTTGGCAGAAAGCACAGCAGATGTTGCCACACCTTAGCGTAAAGTTTATTTTGCATCCATACATCATATGCTCATCTCCTTCGCCTCAAGCATTTCCTCCACACTCACATGCAACCTATTTTCTTTCTCATATATCTCTATAGCCAATTGTTGAAACTTCCTGAATTCTTTTATGTTCCCGTCAAGGTATTTATCTATTGCTTTTCTTAGATACTCTATATAATTTGCACTCATGATATCCTCCTTGATTAAAGGTTTAATCCCTCCAAATAATCTAAAACTATTCCTTTCCTAGACCTAATTTCCCGCATTTCCTCCATGGGTATAAAGTTATACCCTCTCTTGCCTTTATTCATCTGCCACCTATCCCAGTATCCTGTAACCTTTGTGCCTGGTATCAAAAACCGCTTGTCCATTTTTTTCATGTAACAGAGTATAAAAGTTGTTTCTTCAAAATCCATTGCATCTCTCATATACTCAATTTGATGTGGTGCTATATGTGCAAGTGGCAACCCTCTCTTATCTTCCGATTCCTTACAGTCAAAACTAATGCTTATTCCAGGCTTAACCGTGCCCCTAAAATCTAAAGTACTTTTACCCTCTGGGAAGGCTGATACAATCTGTTTACCCCTCCTAATAACTTTCCATGGTGTACTTATCTTTTGTATATTAGCTATTTTTCTATATCTGTAGTCTTCATTTGCTCTTTCTACCTCTTTTTCAAAACCCATGCCCTTATTAGCCATATTGTAGTTTTTCAATTATCTTCACTCCAGTTCTTAAACATTAGTTTAAAATCTTTATCAAGCCTTCTTTTCCTTGCAGCATCCTCTTTTATTTTGCCTTTTACCATTGTCAAAGCCTTTTCAAGTGGTATTCCTTCAAAGTACATATCTACAACTTCGCTTATAAGTTCATCCCTGTTATTCATATAACCGCTCCTTTTATATATAGTTTTTTAAGCCCTACAGTCCGCACAGTTAATTATTATATGTTTTTAGTATAATTACATGCTTGTACCATTATTTTTGGCTGTATGATGAATTCAAGAGTTTAAAACGGTATCTCATCATCCCTATCTATCGGGAGGAAATCATCCATACTATTTTGTTGTGGTTTTGTATTACCTCATCAAAACTATATTGTTTCATGTTTTCGCCCTCCTATATAAATTGTTTACATATTACTTTTGCCTTTTTGATATACTTTTGAGCCCTCTCCACATCTGCGTCTAGCCCCGCTGAATCGTATGCTTTGTTGAGCCATTCAACCACCTCACGCATTTGCTCCCGAAACTGTCTTTGTATCCTGATTCCTCCACTCATGCCTGTCCCCCCCTTAATCTTCAAATACTGATTCTTCCATCCTGTTTCCACATTCTTCGCATCTTGGACATAATAAATATTCAGTAGCATATATTGCGGTATCAAACACGGCAACTACTCTTCTCTTGTAATAAACCTCACCTTTCCTAAAACCTTTTCCGCACAATTCACATCTTCTTTTTAATTTTCTTGATGCTATTTTTCTTTTCATAGTATCCTCCTAAAACGGTATCTCATCATCCCTATCTATCGGGAAGAAATCACCCATACTATTTTGTTGTGGTTTTGNNAGTAAATCAACATATCCTGAAATCAACACTTTACTAAAACATAGCCTTAAGATATTAATTTCTACTCTGTTGTAAATGGCAATAAAGCAATGTTTCTTGCTCTTTTTATTGCAACGGTAAGTTCTCTTTGATGTTTTGCACAGTTTCCAGAAACTCTTCTAGGTAATATCTTTCCTCTTTCTGAAATGTACTTTCTAAGCTTACTTACGTCTTTGTAATCTATGGTTTCTGCCTTGTCTGCACAAAAAGCGCATACCTTCTTCTTAGGTCTTCTATTGCCTCTGTTATTTTTCTTTAACATATTTTTCCCCCCTGACTAAAACGGAATTTCATCATCGCCATCTAACGGGAAAAAGTCTTCATCACGGGTTCCAGAATCCTGTGGAAATCCAGCTGATGAGGATCTATTCTCTGGCATTGAAGATTGATCTTTTCTTTCAAGGAACTGTACACCATCTGCTACAATCTCTGTAACATACCTTCTCTGTCCATCGTTCCCTTCATAATTCCTTGTTTGTATTCTACCCGATACTGCAACTAATCTCCCTTTGGAAAGATTGTTTGCTACTATTTCGGCAAGCTTATTCCAAACAACTATTGGTATAAAATCTGCTTCATATTGACCTGCTTTATTTTTAAACTCTCTATCTACTGCCAGTGTAAAGGTGGTTACAGCGACTCCACTTCCCGCAGCAAATCTAAGTTCCGGGTCACGAGTCAATCTGCCTATTAATACTACTTTGTTCATAAATTAATCCACCACCTAATTATTTTTCTTCAAGATTGATTATTAAATGTCTAAGTATTGTATCGCTTATCCTAAATATCCTATCAAGTTCTTTTGGTAATTCAGGATTTGCTTCAAAGTTGATGAGTACATAGTATCCTTCTGTTAAGTCATTTATCTCATATGCAAGTCTTCTTTTGCCCCATTCATCAACATTTGTAACTGTTCCATCTTGTTCTATTATTCCCTTAAATTTCTCGATGTTAGCCTTTATTGCTTCTTCATCAAGAGATGGGTTTAATACGAAAAGAGTTTCATACTTTTTCATATTTGTCACCTCCTCCCCCTGGACTAAACGGCCCTACCTTTGTAGAGCAGGGATTCACAATTAATAATTATAGCACTTTAAAAGTGCAAATACAACTGAAATAAAACTTTACTCACCTTGAACCTTTACACTGGTTTGTATTACTTTTTTTACACCTTTTTCAAATTTAGGTCTTGGAAGCATAACTTGCCTGCCACAAGTTAAACACTTGATTCTAAAGTCTGCTCCTATACGCATAACTTCCCACTGGTATCCACCACAAGGATGCTGCTTACGCATCTGTACTATATCCCCAATATTATAAACGCCAGGCAATATAAAACCCCTCCTCCATTAATTATTACCACTTTTTGTTACAATTACACAAGTTGGATATGGTATATTAATATTTTCTTTGTCAAAATTCTCTTTTATCTTTTTTCTAAGCTGTCTTTCAACACCATACTGCTGCAATGGCTTTGTTTTTGCAACTATTGTAATCTTAACTCCCTTATCTCCAAGCTCTGAAACCCCAAGTACTGTAGGCCCTTCTACTATAGATTCGTTTTCTTCTTCTACCTCTTTTGAAATCTTAGTTAGTATTTGGAGCGCATTGTCAATGTCTTCCTCATATCCTATCTCCACGTCCACAAGAGCCCTTGAATTATCCCTAGAATGATTAGTCACTTTTGTTATTTGCCCATTTGGTATAATATGCAGATCACCTGAGAAATCCTTTAGCTTTGTTATCCTAAGCCCTAAAGCCTCAACCACGCCTGACATACCTTCAATTGTAACATACTCACCAACTGAAAACTGATCTTCAAACAATATAAGAAAACCTGAGAGTACATCTTTTATTATGCTTTGAGCACCTAAACCTACAGCTATACCTCCAAAGCCTGCACCAACAAGCAAGGTACTTATGTCAAAGCCAACCTCTTTTAATATACTTATAATTCCTATTATATATATTGCATATTTAGTAATACTTTTTAAAAGCTCACTTAATGTATCAGACTTTCTTTCATCAAATCCAAACCTTGACTGCTTCTGCCTCTTAAAAAGCCTATTTATTAAGGCGTATCCTATACGGGTACATATTTTCATTACTACAAATATAATTATTATTTTTATAATTTTATCCCCGAATTTAATGAAAACGCCTCCTTTTAGTATCATTTCATTTACTTTTTCTTTAATAGACGCCATAACTGCCCCCCGAGATACTAATCAATTTTTATAGCTTCCCTATGATCATCATATCTCTTTAATATATAGATCCCCTTTATAATAATGCCTTTCCCTTTAACCATGGATTTTACATATTCTAAATCCTCTTTCTTTATCTTTATTGATAGTCCACAGCTTTCTGTAACCTCTCTTGGTGTAGGAATAATTGTAACATCAATTTTTTCTTCTCTTAATATATTTTCTGCAAAAAGAGCATGGTTTGTACTTCCAAAAGATATAAAATAATATTCATCCATTTTTATGCCTTCCCTATAACTTAATTGTATTTGTTGCATTATTCATTTTTTCAACTATTGCATACATATTTGTTATATCCCCAGCCTTTAGCTTTTCCTTTAGGTTATAAAAATCAAGGCAGGTTCCGCAGGATAATACTTCAACCCCTCTTGAAACAAGTTTATTTATACTATCAAGTACTTGTGATCCTTCCGTGGTAAGCTTTACGCCGCCATTTACAAACAAAATAGTTTTGGGCAGTTGATCACTTTCAGAAAGTGCAAACATATAACTCTTCATTAAAGCAGCACCTAATTCATCATCCCCTGACCCTAGTTTATCCGTTCCAATAAATATAACAAGTCCATTTTCTTTATTTTGATTATTAACAGAAGGAGACTTTCTATTCAATGTTACATAAAATAATCCATCCTTTTCTTCGATACTATATGTGCAGCCCATGCTTTCCCCAAGTTTTATAATGTTTTGTTTTGCAACCTTATTATCAACTATCGTTGTAACGATAGCATCCTCCCCTTTTATTGATTCAAGCTTCTTTTTAGTTAATATAACAGGCTTTGGACAAGCAAGTCCCCTGCAATCGATTGTTTCCATATCTTTATCCCCCTAAAATATATATTAAATTTTATTATTAACTTTACTTAATATTCTACATTATCTTTATTTGTAAATCTACATATAGTCATCTTCTACAACAGTAATTTGTAACATATTATCGGCTTTTACATATTGTATAGTAGGAAATCTTAAGGAGGTGATTTTATGAATTATGATGATTTCATGGGAAATCAAGATGTTAACAGCAGCTTCTGTGATGATTGCGAGCCTGAATCAGACTTCGAGGAATTTGAAGACGTAAAAAAGCATAAAAAAAGGATAGAGGTTGAAGAGGTATTAGGAATAGGTTGTGCAGAAACTAATGTTGAGGTATGTATTCCTTTGTGCCCACCTGCTTTTGAAGTGCTTGATGATCTAATCAGAAAAACAGTTGTATTTGATGCACTTGTAGCATCAAATGGGAAAGTATTTGTTAACGGAAGAGTTGTGAAAAACGTACCTTTTAAAACAAAGGCTAAAGCTTTAACTCCTACTTGCAGAACTATTTCTAAAATAACTTTTGGAGATATAAGGCATGTAACCGTTGAAATACCATTCTCTCTCTGTATAGATGTTCCTGAGTCATTTAAAGGAGCTAAGGTTGTGGTTTTAGAATCAGACGTAGACTCAGTTGAAATACCAAACTTTATAAGCGATAGATGCAGGATTATTAAATCTATCACTGAAAAAGACTGCATATTTGTTAAGGTAAAGGTGGTAAAAGACAATATAATATGCGTCTAATCTAAAGATATTAAAAAATTGCTATATGCAATATGAAAGTGTGTAATGAGTGTACTTTAAAATAAGGGGGCTAAGGATGCCCCCTTATTTATTTAGGCTATGTTTTAGTAAAGTGTTGATTTCAGGATATGTTGATTTACTGTAGCAGCGACTTAAATGCCTATTTTTATCCACTTTACTTATTTTAGAGAAAAATAGGCATTTTGGAGCAGCGGAAGTCAATCAACATATCCGGTTTAAAAACCAACAGTTACTTAAAACATAGCGTTATTTTAATGATACCCCGTTTACTAATACCGTTATAAAGTTATACCTATAAAAACTAGATGCAATTATTGAAGAATCAATGGATTTGGTTAATGGACTTGAGGTTGGCAATGCTGGTATAATAATTGTTAATAAGGAGAATACAAGAAATACTACAAGCACCCCTTCAATTACCCCAATTAATAATCCTCCAATGTGGTTAAACTGATTTATTATTGGAAGTTTAGATGCTATATTTAACACGTTTGCAATTAACTTTAGTAAAATATATGAAGCCGCAAAAATTATTATAAAGGCAAACATATTTATAACTATTGATGGCAAAACATCCTCTGTTAGCTTGCTCACTCCCATAATTTTAGATAGGTTTGCAATGCTTAAAGAATTAATCTGAAACTTTTTTGCAATATAGCTATTGACTGTATCTCCAACTTTAGTATAGTTAATTATATAATTTGTTAAACGTGGTGACAAAGATTTGGAGAGTATAAAACAAAGGAAAAAGCTCATAATATTTGCTATTGATAGTATAAAGCCCTTAACTAATCCCTTTATTGCATATATACCTATTATCAATAGTATTATTATATCTATCAAATTAAACTCCATTATACTTTTCACCCCTTCTTTTCACTTATACTTTATTATATATTAGAATTTAAATGGATACAATGAAAATATGGAATATTTTTACAAGGAGGTTATGATGGAAAAAAACACTACTCTTACATTTGATAAAATAGCAATATATACAGTTTTTTATATAATTTTATTTTTTTCTTTATATGCGGCCATGCCTTATATTCTGCCTTTTGTGCTAGGTGCTATTGTTGCTCTTATATGTGAGCCTTTAATAAACCTTTTGGTACAGAAGTTTAAGTTTAATAGAAAAGCTACAAGTATTATTGCCGTGCTTATTGTATTTGGGATATTTTCTACTTTAATTGGTATTCTTATAGCCAATATAGTTAATGAGCTTATTACATTGTCCTCTATGCTGCCTATTGCCATAGAATGGTTTAAAACAGAAGGTCCTAAATTTATAGATAATTTATCTTCTTATTTAGCAAGGCTTGATCCTGCTATTGCAGACAGTATAAAAAAGTCTGCTGATAAGTTCTTTTCAGGCTCCTTTTCTACTGTTATGACGGGAATTAATTATTTAATAAACTGGCTAATGAAAATACCTGGAGTTTTTATGGTATATCTTTTTTCATTGCTTACAGCCATTTACGTTTCAATTGACTTTCAGTCTATTAAAAAAAGAGTTTCTTCTTTTTTATCAAGAAACAAAGGTAATAATGTAAAAAAGGTAATAGTTGAAGGTAATAGGATGATTGGTAAATATATATTGGCTTATCTTTTGTTAATCTCTATAACCTTTGTAGAGGCTTATATTGGGACTTCAATATTAAATATTAAATATGCTGTTATATTAAGCATTATAACCGCTATATGTGATATTCTACCCATTTTAGGGCCTGGAACAGTATTAAACTCTCTTGCAGTAATCTTTATGATTCGCGGAGATTATGTAAGAGGTATTGGATTATTTGTTTTATATATAATTATAACAGTTGTAAGGCAAGTTCTGGAGCCAAAGGTTGTATCCTCATCCCTTGGAGTCCATCCACTAGCAATAATTATGGCCTTATTTATTGGGCTTAAAGCCCATGGATTTGCTGGTATGATATTTACTATATTTTATGTAGTTTTTTACAATGTATTAAAAAGGGTTGGTTATTTTAATATTGATACTGAACCCCCAGAAAATAAAAAGACTATAGAAGAAGGCAATTTACAAAATTAATTGCCTTCTTTTATGTATACAATTCTCCATATAAGGAAATATTATAAGCTATATGATTGTATAGCAAATTTTTTTATGGGGGATGTATAATATATGTTTTCTTATAAAAGTAAATCTATAATCAATTCTAATGATTCTAATGCTTCTTTAAAATTTAGCGAACATCTTATATATCATGTTTTTTCCTCTATGGATGAATCCTTTAAAACCGTTGTTTTCCTTTGTATTGGGACTGATAGATCCACTGGGGATAGCTTAGGCCCTTTAATTGGACACAAATTACTTAATATATGTTCAGATAGAATTGTAGTTCTAGGCACTTTAGAGAATCCTGTTCATGCTAAGAATTTATCTTCTAAGATTGAAGCTATAAATAAACAATACCTGAATCCTTTTATTATTGCTATTGATGCCTGCCTTGGCAAGGAAGAAAGTGTTGGTTCTATAAACATATCTAAAGGGCCTATATATCCTGGCGCAGGTGTTAACAAAAACCTTATCCCTGTTGGGGATATTAACATAAAGGGTATCGTAAATGTAAGCGGTTATATGGAATATCTAGTACTTCAAAATACAAGGCTTAATACTGTAATTAAAATGGCGGACACCATATCAGAAGGAATTGCTCTTTCCTCACTTGAAATAGAGAAGCTACTATTGCTGGAACTCCCAACGCCTAAAGACATGGGGCTCTTAGGTACTAAATAACTTTCAA
>DIRE01000018.1:9346-11228 GCA_002426575.1 Clostridiaceae bacterium UBA5444
ATTATTTTCCCTAAGACTTTTACTATCAGGAATTTAAGCCAATCCATTAGCAATAGTATAATGCCCGTTTCAAGACGCTTGATTTACTATTTTATTTAAGCAGGTAAACAGTATACTGTTTGCTGTTTGCTGTTTGCTAAACCAATTGTTTCTTTACCTTCTGTTTAAACAAATTGATGTCCTTTTCACTACTTTTTTTATATTTTACTTTTCTTTTATTTTTATCTTTGCTATTTTCAATATTCGAAATATCCTTTTTATTATCCATGGTTTCCCCCTAAAAAAGTGGGCTATATAGTTTAGTCTCTATTATATTTTGAACATCTGACCCTTTTAAATTATCCCCATTTATCAAAAATGTTTCGGTATCACTGTCTGCAATACCCGCTGAACTTATAGAATTAAACGAGTTATATTCCCCAGAATATATTACGACATCAGATACAACCCCATCTGAAAACTTATAAACATTATAGTTTAATCTTTTAAGCTCATTATATAACTTATCAAGTCTATCCTCTACGCTTATAACAGTAGTCATAATAAAATACCACCTCTTAAAAATAATATTATAAATAATATCTTCAAAAAGTGGGTATTTTATTCATGTTCATCTTATTATTTAGCTATATTTTATTATAATGCCTTTCTTAGGCTTTTTCCCATGGCTTCTCTCATTGCCTGTTCCTCTTCGCCTGAAAGGTCATACTTAGGTACACCTTTTTCTACTGGTTTTGCATATGTAGTACTTTCATCTCTCCCATATATGCCGGTTATAATAACTCCATCATCATTTGCATTAAGAAGTGCTATAGAAAAGCTTAGGGCACTCCCCATATCTTCAAAGGCCCTGTATCTTACTACGCTTACCTTTTGTACACATTCATCAAGTCTATCTTCAATTTCCCTATACATGCCTTTTACCTCGTCAGTCTTATCCGTTGCCCTATCAACCTTATCCATTACTTCTAGCAGAAGCCCTTCTAAATTCTTATCTTTGCTCCCCCTCATAAACTTTTTATACCTTTTTGAAAGCTTTGATATTTTAACATTGTTTATTATCATTATAATCACCATAACTAAAACAATTCCTATGAGTCCTAATATTATATATATATCATAATCCCTTATAAACTCTTCTAACATACCCACGCCACATCTCCTTTATGCATATTCATAATTTTTCTGTCAAGCAACAATCATATATTATAATATATGTATTTACACCCTTGATTAAACACTGTTTAAGAATAATGTTTCATGTGAAACATTATTCGTTAAACAGACCCATTATCCTTTCAAGATCATCAAGAGAATAGTATTCGATCTCTATTTTGCCCTTGTCTTTTCCCTGTTTTATATTAACTTTAGTCCCTAATACATGGGTTAACCTTTCCCTATACTCATCAATAAATAGTGTCTTTTTTGTTGTAGTAGACTTTTTAGTCTTTTTATTTGAGGTCATAATTTTTTTAGCAAACTGTTCAGTTTGTCTTACATTTAAATTTTCATCTATTACTTTCTTTGCAAGTTCATATTGTAATTCTTTATTCGTTACAGCAAGTAATGCCCTCCCATGGCCTTCAGTTATTATTCCATCTACTAAATAACTCTTTATCCTATCATCTAAATCTAGCAGCCTCAAAACGTTTGCAACTGCTGATCTGCTCTTTCCAACCTTTTCGGCTATTTCTTCCTGTTTTAAGTTAAACTCTTCTGCTAATGTTTTATATGCTAAAGCTTCTTCAATAGAGTTTAAATCTTCCCTCTGTATATTTTCAATTAAAGATATTTCCATTACTTCTTGTTCTGTAAGTTCTTTAACTATTGCAGGAATTGTTTTGAGCTTAGCAATTCTTGCTGCTCTCCATCTTCTTTCACC
>DIRE01000049.1 GCA_002426575.1 Clostridiaceae bacterium UBA5444
TTAGCACAACCTGGAGTATATGAAAATGCTAAGAGAACTGAAGGAAAAACATATCAATTGCCTTGGGGTACATTTGTAGGCGGCATGTTCTTTGATGAATCACTATTTGATAAAAACGGATGGAACAAAACTCCAAAGACTTGGGATGAATTTGTAAAGCTTTGCGATGATATTAAAAAGACAGGTATTAATCCTATAGTTTATCCTGGAGTTTATGCAGGGTATTTAACAGCCTATGCATTTAACCCAAAAATGTTTGAACTAGCAGACATAAATGGAGATCTTAAAGGATTTACTGAAAGATTTCAAACAGGAGCAAAACCATATTATAATTCACCAGAAAGTTTAGAAGTATATAAGAGAATGGCTGAGCTTGGTAAAAAAGGATATTTTGCACCTGGAATTGCTGCATTAAATCATACACAAGCACAGATGATGGTTCTTCAAGGCAGGGCTGCAATGGTACCTTGCGGAGACTGGATTGAGACTGAAATGAAAGATGCAACTCCTGAAGGATTCAAATGGGGATATATGGCTGTTCCAGTAAGAGATAAAGAAGATCAGAACCTATATTATCAAGGTGGGCAGACAGACTCTGTATTCATTTGGGCTAATAAACCTGACCTAAACAAAGCGTGGGCAAAACAGTTCTTATTATGGCTCTGGACACAAGATGTACAAAAAGTTGATGCAGAAATAGGAGTTTTATCAATTAGAAAAGATTTTAATGCTGTTGATTCATACAGCGATTCAAAAAGGAAGATTTCTCAGTACGTTAAAGATATGGATGCTAAAATGGTCGATGATGGTTATTATAAATCATGGCCTAAAGATCCAGCAGCTAAGCAAGCAGATAAGCTATGGAGCGAGAATCTTGTAAATATGACACTTGGTAAAAAAGATTATGTTGAGGTTCTAAACAAATGTGAAGAGTACATGGATAAAGCAAGGGCTGCTGAGAAATAAGAATAAACAAAATAATTAATTTAAGATTGGGGGAGAGGATATTCCTCCCCCAATTTTAAACTGATTTTAAGAGAGGAGAGGTCTTGTTGATCAATATGAAGAAAAAGACCGATGCATCTATAGACACAAAAAAGGATCCTTGGTATAAGAATGCAAAGACACAAAAAAAGCTTTTTCTATTTCTTGCTTTATTACCAGGGTTTGGAGGATATCTTGTATTTGTACTTTATCCTAACATTCTCTCTGTCTGGTACTCTTTACTAAGCTGGGATGGACTTTCTAAGCCTATATTTGTAGGACTTCATAATTATAAAATACTTTTTACGGATCAATTTGTGTGGAGGGCAATGAAGCACAATCTGATTATAATGCTTGTGGTTCCGCCACTTACTGTTTTGATTTCAGTAGTACTTGCATACCTTATCACAAATAAACATTATAAGGAAAATAAGATTCATGAGGTGATGTATTTTATTCCTAATGTTCTATCTTCAGTTGTTGTAGCACTTATGTGGAGATTTATATATGATGGAGACTATGGTCTTTTAAACGGCTTTTTAAGATTATTTGGAGTAAATGCCCAAACTTATTGGTTAGGGGAAGAAAGTACGGCCCTTGCTGCGGTAATGGTTCCAATGATATGGGCATCTGTTGGGTTTTACATTATTATCTACATGAACGCAATGAAATCAATCCCTGCTTCATTATATGAATCTGCAATACTTGATGGAGCAAGCAGCATGACCCAGCTATTTAAGATTACACTTCCTCTTATATGGGGAGTAGTTAGAGTAACACTTCTTCTTATGATGGTTGGATCTTTAAAAGGTTTTGACACAATACTTGTATTAACTGGAGGAGGACCTGCAGGTGCCACAGATGTTATAGGACTCTATATGTATAATACTGCTTTTGGTAAAACAGCAACTAGCCAATTCCATCAATATGGATATGCCTCTGCCATTGGTATGTTCTTGTTTGTTATTTTAGTAACATGTAAGGGTTTGATGGATAAATTTTTACCAAATGAAGATATTCAATTTTAGAGAGGTGACTATAGATGAAGAAAAATACTTTTATGGATGTAGTATGGCGTATTTTAATGTTTTTATGGGGTTTAAGTATTCTTTTTCCATTAGTTTGGATATTCTATGAGTCCCTTAAAACTAATAGAGAGTTTTTCCAAAGTGCATGGAGCCTTCCAGCGGTACCGCAATGGAAGAACTATAAGACAGCATGGAATAACTTAAATATTTCAAGAGCTATGTTAAATACTGTTTACTATGTTGGAGCAAGTGGAATAATAGGCCTATTTATTACTACAATATGTGCTTATGCTCTTACAAGACTTGAATGGAAGGGTAAAAAGCTTGTATATGAAACAATTATGATTTCATTATTTTTACCTGGAATAAATGCCCTTGTACCACAATATGTGCTTGCTAAAAAGCTTCATTTAGTAAATAGCCTTACAGGACTTATAACACTTAATGTATTGGCAGTTTCAGCTTTTGATATTCTGCTATTAGGTGGATTTATGCAGACCATACCAAATGAACTAGAAGAAAGCGCCTATATTGATGGAGCATCAATATTCCAAGTATATTGGAAAGTAGTAATGCCCCTTGCAAAGCCTGGGATTATGACTGTTGGTATATTCAAGTTTTTAGGGCTATATAATGACTTTTTACCACCACTTATATATTTGTCTGATCCAAAGAAATATACTATCGGAGTTAATATGTACCAAGCAAATCAGCTTATGCAGTACAAAGCTGACTGGGTTTCACTTTGTGCAGGAGTTGTACTTGCTATGATTCCAACATTGGTTGTTTATTTAATATTCCAGAAACAGATTGTGGAAGGAGCAACATTAGGTTCAGTAAAAGGCTGATTAGAATTAAAGGAGAAAATTATGAAGATCAAATTTTTAGGAACAGCAGCAGCAGAAGGTTGGCCTGCAATATTTTGCAGTTGTGATGCTTGTAATAAGGCCAGAATGTTAAAAGGTAAAAATATAAGAACAAGGTCATCATGCCTTATAGATGACTATTATATGGTAGACTTTGGTGCTGATACTTATATGAATTCTCTAAGATATGGTATAGATTTATCTAAACTAAAAAGTGTTTTTGTAACCCACTCCCACTCAGACCACTTTATACCTTATGATTTTGAACTTAGATATGGTTCCTATGCATATATAGAAGATAGAAAACCGTTAATGATTTATGGAAACCAAAGTGTAAAAAAGCTATTTGAAGATACTTTTAAGGGAAATGATCTAGATGGTAGTGTAGTATTTAATGAAATAGAGCCTTACAAAACATATAGGGTTGATCATTTAGATTTAACACCACATCTAGCAGATCATATGCCTGATGAGAAGTGTTTTGTATATGTAATTCAAAGCGGCAAAAAGACATTGCTTTATGGACATGACTCAGGATATTACCCTGAGGAAACCTGGAAGAACTTTCCAAAGTATAAATTTGATGCAGTTATATTAGATTGTACTCTAGGACCTACTGATATGGATTTAGGGCCTGATGAGGTTTGGCACGGCCACATGGGTATTAATACAGATGAAAAGGTAAAGAAAAGATTGATTAAAATGGGATCTGCAAATGAGAACACAAAGTTTATTGTCACTCATTTTTCACATAATGGAAAGCTTTTATATGATGAATTGAAAGATTTTGTATCAAAGTATGGATTTATAGTTGCATATGATGGTATGGAAATTGAAATATAATATGGGGGAGTGTATATGTTAAGAGTTGGATTAATAGGTGCAGGCGGAATTGCAGGGGTTCACGCATTAAGCTATGAAAACATTAAAAATGTAAAAATTGTAGCTGTAGCAGATATAATTCCTGAAAAGGCAGAGTATTTGGCAAAAAAGTTTGGAGCAGATGTACTAGACCATGGAGACAAAATAATTGCAAGAGATGATATAGATGTTGTGGATGTATGCCTTCCAACATATCTTCATTACGAATATGTTTTAAAGGCAGCAAGAGCGGGAAAGCATGTACTTTGTGAGAAGCCAATGGCATCGACAGTAGAGCAGGGAATCGAAATGATAAAAGAGACAGAAAAAGCAGGAGTTAAATTTATGACTGGTCATGTTTTAAGGTTTTTCCCTGAATATGTCAGCATAAAAAAGACCATTGAAAGCGGAAGCATAGGAACACCAAAAGTAGTTAGAGGATATAGAGGTGGAGCACATCCAGGCCGTATAACTAAATGGTATGGCGATGTAGAAAAAAGTGGCGGAGCAATTCAAGATATGCTTATACATGATATTGACTTTTTAAGATGGTGCTTTGGACCTGTAAAAGAGGTATACGCAAAGGGCAATGTATACAAAAGGGTACAGTACCTAGAATATGATATGTTGACTTTAGAATTTGAAAGCGGACTTATTGCTCACTTAACTGCTGATTGGTCAAAACCTGAGGGGGGCTCTTTTGCTACAAGGCTTGAAATAGCAGGAGATGAGGGCGTATTAAGCCATGATTCAGACGACGAGATATCTTTAAATGCAATATGCCAAGCAGATAAAACAAGTGTAGGCGGTGGTGTAGCAGTTCCTGAGAGCCCTCTAGATCCACTTTCAGTTCCATTTACTAGAGAGATAATGGGATTTATGAATGCAGTTTCAAATAATGAAGAAACTCCTATTAAGCCGATTGAGGCTTTAAGAACCTTAAACATTGCACTTGCAGCATTAGAATCAATTAAAGAGAATAAGCCTGTTTTGGTAAAGGAGGTTTTTTAGATGAAGGTTGGTATTTTAAGCTCTGCCCATATGCATGCTGGTGCATATGTAATGGCACTTAAAAGATTAGGCAATGTTGAAATTGTAGGGATTGCAGATGAAGATGAAAATAGAGGAAAAGAGTTTGCAAAGGCTCATAATATAGAATATTTTAAAGATTATCACGAGTTTTTAAAAATGGACATGGATGCAGTTATAATCTGTTCTGAAAATGTAAAGCATTGTGAAATGGCTGTTGAGGCGGCAAGGCATGGAAAACACGTAATAGTTGAAAAACCAATTGCAACTACAATAGCTGATGCAGAAAAGATGATAAATGTATGCGATGAAAATAATGTTAAGCTTATGGTTACATTCCCTATAAGATATTCCCCTGCAGTACTTAGAGCAAAAGGAATAATAGACAGCGGCAAAATAGGGGAAGTGGTAGCAATAAATGCAACAAACAGAGGCTCAATGCCTGGAGGCTGGTTTATAGACAAAAAGCTATCAGGTGGCGGATGCATAATAGATCATACTGTACATGTGATGGACATAATAAATATGATTCTTAATACAAAGGTAAAAGAAGTTTATGCTAAGAAGGCTACACTAATACATGATATACCTGTTGAGGATACAGGCATACTTTCTATAGAACTTGAAAGCGGTGTGTATATTACTTTAGATACTTCATGGTCAAGGCCGGTATCTTACCCTACTTGGGGAGACGTTACCATGGAGATAGTTGGAACAAAGGGTGCAATTAGTGTGGATGCATATGCTCAGAGCAGCAAATTGTATAGTAATAAGAATAATAAGAGCTTAAATGTGTATTGGGGAGATAATCCAGATTATCTTATGATGAGAGACTTTATAGATTGTATAGAGAAAGATAAACCATCACCAGTTACTGGTGAGGATGGATTATTTGCTCTAAATGTTGCCTTTATGGCATATAAATCTGCTGAAGAAAATAAAGTAGTTTCAAATGTAACCGCATAAGTGTGGTGGAGGACTCATCTATGACTTTTATGCCAAAGATGGGTCCCCGTCATTTCTTATTCTCTATGTTTTTTAGGAGGGTATCCCATTACTTTCTTAAATTCCCTCGAGAAATATAGGGGATCATTAAAACCAACAGAATAGGCTACTTCTTTAATTGATAAATCAGTATTATTTAATAGTTGGCAGGCCTTTCCTATTTTGTGATTCTTAATATACTCTTTAGGAGAGACGTTTAATTCATTTTTAAACATTATGCTAAAATAGCTTCTGTTTAATGAAAGGTAATCTGCAATTTCATTTACAGATATATTCTTATTTATATTTGCCTGTATATAGTTTATGGCCTGTTTTATGTATTCACTATAATTTGAATTGCTATTGCATCTGCCATTTTCCTCAATTAATTCAGAAAATGCCATCTGAAGCAGAGCAGATACACGTATATTACTAGCATGTGATAGATTGCATGCGGATTTCATTTGGCAGAAACAATCTGTTATGAAATCATTTTCAGATGAAAAAATAGGGTTATTTATATTTAGGTTTGCATTAGCAATATAATATTCAGATTTTGTACCGCTAAATCCAATCCATGCATATTTCCATGGGGTGCATTTATCAGCTTTATAAAAAGAAGGGATATCAGGAAGTATTAAAAAGCCTTGGCCTTTATGCAAATTATATGTTTTATTATTAACTTCAAATATGCCTGATCCATCTAAAATGTAATGAATAAGATAGTGATCTCTAGAAACAGGGCCCCAATTTTGATTAGGTATACAGCTTTGGGTACCAAAATAGCGAACATTTAAATCCAGTAAATTAGTTGAGTTTAGTATACAAAGATCCATTTGATTGTTGTCTTTGAAATCCATTTGCATATAATCAGCCCCCTTAAATGCTTGTACATATAGTATTATACATTGTTTTTATAAAATTGTTTATTATTTAAATTTTTCAGACTAGGTATTTATAACCACTTAAACCATAGGCTATGTTTTAGTATGGTGCTGACTTCAGGATATATTGATTTTACTTACGCAGTAACTTAAGACAGTACTAACGTCAGGATATGTTGATTTGATTTACTGTAGCAGCGTGCAGCGGAAGTCAATCAAATCAACATATCCGGTTTAAAAGCCAGAAGTTACTTAATATGGCCAAACAAAATTGACAAACTAGAGGTGAATATTATGAATAAAATTAAATTCGGTATTATTGGAATGGGAGCTAGGGGAGATATGATGGCTAAGTATTTTTGCAAAAATGATCATATAGACTTAGTAGCCATATGCGACAATTGCGACCATAGGTTAGATACATGGAAAGGTAAAGTCCCAAATATCTATAATGATTATAAAAGTGTTTTAGAAAATGATTCTGTAGATTCAGTGCTTATAGCAACCCCTGATGACACTCATGAGGAAATTGGAATTGAGGCAATAAAAAGCCACAAGAATATTATATTAGAGAAGCCTTTGGGCATACACAAAGATAAGGTTCTAGAGCTTTATGAAAAGGGAAAAGGCTATGACAAAGTATTTATGACTGGATATGTTTTAAGGTATGCCTCTGTTTTTAAAAAAGCAAAGGAGCTTTTAGATGAAGGCATAATTGGGAAGATTATTACGGCTAACGTGGTAGACAATATAAACTATGGCGGATATGCTTTTTACCATGACTGGCATAGAGAAAAAGGGAACATGGGCAGTATACTTTTGCAGAAAGCATCCCATAGCCTTGATATTTTAAACTGGATTGTAGGGTCAGACCCTTATTATACAGCTGCTTTTGGGGGACTTGATGTATTTGGAGATGTTGGAGCTAAAAAGTACTTTGGAAAGACTGTATCCGGGCTAAATTGCAGGGATTGTGAAAAGACTTATGAGTGTCCTGAAAGCTTATACAATGCAAAGAAAATTAGAGATATAGATTGGGCAGAGGATTGGCCTGACTCTTGTGTATATGATACATCAATTGATATAGACGATAACAATGTAGCAATAATAAAGTATAAAAATAATGTTAAAGCATCCTATACATTATCCCAATTTACTCCTGAATACAAAAGGGAGTTTCAATTTTTAGGGGACAAGGGAAAGCTTGTAGTAGAAGATGGTTCAAACACTATTAGCGTTGCATTTAGAAATTCTAAAGATTCATATACCTATAACGTGGTTGAAAGTGGAAATCATGGAGGAGGCGACGATGGACTTATAAGAGATTTTATTGACTGTTATTATAATGGCAAAAAGCCTGTATCATCTTTCGAAGATGGTATAAAGGTAACGCTTTTATCTATGGCAATGCAGGAGTCTATAGATAAATGTGAATTAATAAAAATAGAATATTAAATTTATATAATATGTAGATCCTTTTATTACTCTAACATTAAGCTTCCATGTTTTACATTTAAATAAATATTAATATGGAGGGGGTGTTTTATTTTCATATCATGGAAGAGGTTTACCATCTAGTAGATGAAGTACAACAACAAACCAAACTATGACGCTTATGGAGGGATATCTGTGAAAAAAAGGCTAGCAATGTTTCTTGCAACAATATTTTTAATTAATACAATTAGCATAGTTAAACCAGTTAAAGCACAAGAATCATCAAATTTACCTGTTTGGGTCCCAACAAATATTGAAAAAGTATTAAGAGACCAGGAGTTCCCAGCAAATGGTGATACCTCAATTAAAATGTATTCAGCTAAGAATGAATATGAGGGAGCCCAAGTTATAATCAAAGCAGATGAAAATGGACTAAAAAATGTTAAAGTAAATGTAACAGATTTAAAACATAGTAATGGTTCAGATATTATGACGAAAGACTCAATAAAAATATATAAAGAACACTATATGAATGTTACAGAACCTACAGCCCCTGAGTTAAAAGCAGGATGGTACCCGGATGCATTGATACCTTTAACAAAAGAGTTTGATGTAGAGGCATCACAAAATCAAGGAATTTGGATAACTGTGAATGTACCAAAGGGACAAGCTGCAGGTACTTATACAGGAAAAGTAGAAATACAATCAGAAGGCAAATCAACGAATGTACCAATTGAATTTAATGTATGGGATTTTGAATTGCCTGATGAGAAAAGTACGAAGACAGCATTTGCAATATGGTTTAATCAAGTGGCAAATTATTACGGACTCCAATATGGTACAAAAGAATATTGGGACATGCAGGAGAAGTATTACTGGTTCCAAAATGAATATGGTGCAGCGCCACAAGACCTTCCAATACCAAGTGAAAATGTTGACGAATATGTAGAAGGAGTTAAAAGGTTTAATAGCAATCCAAAAGTATCAGGCTTTAGACTGCCTTTCTATGACAAAAAAGATGAAAACGGAAACACGGTAATAGATTGGGATAAAAATAAAGAACTTGTAGATAAGTTAAGGGCTCAGAATCTACTTGGAAAAGCATATTATTATGTAGGCGGATGGATAGATGAACCAACAGGGGATAAGTTCCCACTAGTTAGAGAGATATGCCAAAAGCTTAAGGAGATAGCCCCAGAGGTTAGACATGTGGTTACTAGAGAACCAGTAAAAGCCTTATGGGGAAGTGTTGATACATGGGCACCTATTTTATATTATTATGATAGAACAACTGCTCATAATAGACAAGCATTAGGGGAGCATGTGTGGTGGTATACCTGCGTAAATCCAAAGCACCCATACCCATCCTATCATATAGATGACGATTTATTAGGTGCAAGACTGCTTACATGGATGCAAAAAGATAATGATGTAGAAGGAAACCTTTATTGGGCTACAACTATATTTCAAAAATATGATTTAAAGCAGGGCAAATATGTTGAAAGAGATGTATGGAATGATCCTAAGGCTTTCCCAGGAGCAAACGGTGATGGATTTTTGCTATATCCTGGTAAGGCAGAGGATGTAGGCTTTGATGGACCTGTAGGTACAATAAGGCTTGAGGCAATAAGAGATGGACTTGAAGATTATGAATATCTTGTAATGCTTGAGAAGAAAATACAAGATAAAATAACAGAGCTAGGTATAGGCGATCAAGTAAAAGCTGCTGATGTAATGCAGTATTTCTATGATCAGCTTTATGAACAAATTGATAAATATGATAATGAACCACAGAAGTTAATAGAAATGAGGAAGTTAGTAGCAGACCAAATACTAAACATCTCAGGGAATAATTCATTACTTACTATAAAGAAAGTAAATGTTGGTACGGAGGAAGCAGTTAAATATTCAGAAACTGAAAGAGAAGTTAATGTATACGCAGCTAAAGGCTCATTAGTAAAAATAAATAATGAAGCAGTTGAAGGTACTAACATTAATGAGAAGACAGATAAGTTTACAGAGAAATTGAACTTAAATTCAGGAGAAAATGTTGTTAATGTTGCCATTGAAAATGGCGGTAAAAGCGATACTATTCAAAGAACGGTTAAAGTAAAAACCAGTACAGAGAATAAGGAATATGAAATCCCAATGTTTGAGATTAAAGATCAAGAGCAGCTTGATAAAATGAATAAAATTGATGCTAAGTTAGAATTAAGTGAAGAATATGCAGCACCAGGCAAAAAATCCATATTAGCTACTTTTGGAGAAAAAGAAGGATGGCCCGGCTTTGAAATAGATCTTGATGAAATGGGCATTACAAGCAAGGACTGGACAAAGTATAAGGCAGTAGATATAGATGTATTTAACCCAGATCCTGATAATGCTCAATGGCTATTTTCAAAGTTGTTTGATGCTAAAGGAAATAGTGATGATTCAAGCTCTATTAAAATTAATCCTTATACAAAAGCTACATTTAGAATAAGCATGGAAAAGATAAAGGAAAATGGAAAAATTGATTTATCTGATATGGGCACAATGTCGCTTCAAACATGGCAGGCTGGAGAATTTAAGTTATATATTAGCAACATTAGGTTTGTAACAGATAAAAACCCAGATGGAAAGGAACTTTTCTCGACTAATATTTTAGACTTTGAGAATAAAAGCGATGTTGATAATTTAACTACCAATGGTACTGAAGTAAGTATGAGTGAGGAAAATGCAACAAAAGGGACGAGCTCACTAAAGGTTCATTATAAACCAGAAGCTGCTTGGCCATGGTTTAGGGTTATAGCAGATAAGCTTTCTCTAGGATCAAATGATTGGACAAAGTTTAAAACCTTAGAATTTGATGTATATAATCCTGATCAGGATCAGGTTCAAGGTATATATGTAAAGTTTTTCGATAATGGATCAGGCAGCGACGATTCAAGCTCATTTAGATTTACACCTGGTTCAAAGAGTACCGTCAAAATAGATTTAGAAGCACTCAAACAAAAAGGTGCATTTGATATGAAGGATTTATGGGGCTTTGAGATAGGAACTTGGGGGCCAATAGACCTTACATTGTACTTTGATAACTTTAGAGTTACTTCAGAAGAGAAGGTTGAAACCTTAAATCCATACAGGATGGAAGCTGAAAAAATAGCTGCTCCTTTAAATATTAATGGGGATTTAACTAAACCTGTTTGGAATATAGGCACAAAGCTTGAAAAAATTATTGCAGATGATAGCAAAGATACATTAAATGAAGCAAGCTTTGGACTGCTTTGGGATGATAATTATCTGTATGTTAGTGCAGATGTTAAGGATTCATCATTAAATAAGGATGGACAATATTCTTTCGACAAGGATGCAGTAGAGATATATATTGACGGAACATATAACAAAAGAAAGAATTATGATGAACATGATATACAATTAATTGTTGTTTATGATTGCAGTGAGGTAGCCGTTGGAGGTTCTACAGCAACTGAATTTGATACAAGCAAAGTAATCTGCAAATCAAAGGTTACTGATAAAGGGTATACAATGGAAGTTGCCATTCCTTGGAGCGAACTTGATGTGGTACCAAAGACAGATATGAAAATAGGCTTTGATATGTTCAATGATGACAATGATAAGGATTCAGAGGTACAGAACGTGCTTGGATGGGCAGGTACTGGCAACAACTGGACTAATAAGTCAAGCTTTGGAGAGGTTACCTTAGTAGACAAGATACCTGATGAAAAACCAGATGAAAATCCTGATGAGAAACCTGATGAGGGAGTTAAAATAGTGAGCGATAGATTATCAGGGGACAACAGATTTAAAACCTCAAAGGCCATTGCAGAAAAGTTTGCACCAGGACCAGTAGATAGTGTTGTAATAACAACAGGTTTTACCTTCCCAGATGCACTATCAGGAGCACCTCTTGCAAAAAACTTAAACGCACCTATTTTATTAGCAGGAAATAAGGCGGACAATGCAGAAACCTTAGATTATATTAAAAGTCACTTAAATAAAGATGGTACAGTTTATATTCTTGGAGGCAAAAAGGCAATTAGTGATGATTTAGTAAGTCAGATTAATGCACTAGGATATAAGAAGATAAAAAGACTTTCAGGTGACAATAGATATGATACATCTAAAGCAATAGCTGAAGAGTTAAATGTTAAGGAAGGTACACCAGTTATTATTACAACTGGAGGAGACTTTGCTGATGCATTATCTATAAGCAGCATTGCAGCAGCAAAAGGATATCCAATACTTTTAGCAGAAAATGACAAACTACCTGCACAAACAATGGCAATGTTAAATAAAATAAAACCTGAACAGGTATACATTGTAGGTGGAGAAAAGGTTGTTAGCCAAAAGGCAAAAAATAATATAAAATCAGCTTCAGGTTTGGATGATAGTAAAATTGTAAGGCTATGGGGACAAGATAGATATGAAACAGGATTAAATATTGCTAAACACTTCAATTTAGAAGGAGATACATGCTTTATTGCAACTGGCACAGATTTTCCAGATGCTTTAACAGGCTCAGTATTAGCAGCTAAAGATAATGCACCTATTATTCTTGTAAACAAACAAGCAGCTAATCAAAAGGCATATATTGATAGCAAGAAGTATTCAAAGCTTATACTCCTTGGAGGAGAAAAGGCAATAAGCAAGGATGTAGAGAAAAGCCTTATTGGAAAGTAGTTATAACTTAAATTAATTAATATTGTGTTGGTTGTTGGTAATAGACAAAACCTAATATATACGCTTACTATTATCAACAGCCAACATTATTATTTTTTATGATATATACCTATACTAGTGGATCCATTTTATAATATGTGTAAAGGAGAGAGAATCATGGATTTAAAATTCTTTGGGGAGATTCAAGGATTAAATGATGGTATTAGTATATTAAGCAGCAGGCTTGGGTTTAATGTTTCGGACAATGGACTGCCTGTTGAGGTTTACAAAACCGACAAAAATATTGAGGTGGAGTTAACTAAAGGAAAAGCCTCAATAGGTTTTAACCAAAAGATACACTTTTTCAGGGCTTTAGGGCTTTTTGTTGAGGCTGCTAGATGTGGCAATGATTTTAAAATAGTAGAAGAGCCTCAATTCACACTAAATGGCCCTATGGTAGACTGTTCAAGGAATTCAGTAGTAAGCGTAAAAAGCCTAAAGAAGTTACTGACTATAATGGCATTAATGGGGCTAAACCTATGTATGATGTATACTGAGGATACATATGAAATTGAAGATGAGCCATACTTTGGGTATATGCGTGGAAAATACACATTTGAAGAATTAAAGGAATGTGACGATTATGCTGATATATTTGGAATAGAGATGATGCCATGTATTCAAACCCTAGGGCATCTAGGCCAAGCTTTAAAATGGAACTATGCAAATGATATCAGGGATAATCAGGATATTTTACTTGTAGGGGAAGATAAAACCTATGAATTTATAGAAAACATGATTAAATCTGCATCTAAACCATTTAGAAGCAAAAGGATACACATTGGAATGGATGAGGCATATTTTGTTGGAAGAGGGACATACCTTGATAAACATGGATATCGTGAAAGCTTCAGCCTTTTAAATGAACATCTAAAAAGAGTAACTCAAATTACAAACAAATATGGACTTAAGCCTATGATGTGGAGTGATATGTATTTTAGGCTTGGATCAAAAACAGGGGATTATTATGATTTAGATGCAGTTATTCCACAAAAAGCTATAGATAATGCACCAAAAGATGTACAACTTGTATATTGGGACTATTATCATGAGGATGAAGAGTTTTATATAGATTATATAAGAAAGCACAAGGCTTTTGGAAGGAACCCTGTTTTTGCAGGCGGTATATGGACATGGCTTTCATTAAGCGTAAATTATCCTAAAACATTTCTTACAGTAAATGCAGCTTTGAAGGCTTGTAAGAAAGAGGGTATAAAAGAGATAATTGCAACAGCTTGGGGCGATAATGGGGCTGAAACAAATATATTCTCGGGGCTTCTTGGACTTCAGCTTTATGCAGAACATGGTTACTCTTATGAACTAGACATGGAAAAGTTAAAAAAGAGGTTTAAGTTTTGTACAAATGGAGATTATGATTCATTTATAGATATATCAAATATGGATAAGCTTCCAGGAAAAGATGATGACCCAGACAATATCTTTAACCCTTCTAAGTATATGTTATGGCAAGATATACTTATGGGGCTGTTTGATAAGGATTTAGAAGGAATAGATATATATAATCACTATTCAAAGCTTGAGGAGAACATGAAAAGACATGCCTCTTTAAATAAAGAGTGGAAGGATATATTTTATGTACAGCAAAAGTTATGTGCAGTACTTAAATCAAAAGGTGATATAGGAAATAGAATAAAAAAGTATTATGATAAAAAAGATATAACATCTTTAGATGACATAGCCAATAAAGAGCTTCCAGAACTTTATAAAAGAGTAAATGATCTTAAAGCTGCCCATAGGGATCAGTGGCTTAAAACATATAAACCTTTTGGGTGGGAGGTACTTGATATAAGGTATGGCGGAGTATTAGCAAGGATTGAGACCGCAATACTTAGAATTAATGATTATGTTGAAGGAAAAATTGACAGGATTGAGGAGCTAGAAGAGGAAAGGTTATACTTTGATGGTATGAAGGAAAAGGATTTAGATCTTCCAGTATGTACTCAGTACAACAGGATTGCAACCTCAAGCTTGATATAGAGCAAGCATAATTATATAATATATAAGCTACATTTAGGCTGAATATAAATAAGTATGCTTAAATGTAGCTTATATTTTGTGGATTTTTATTACAAACATACGAAGAGGTGGATTATGAGGGACGATTTATTAGTAAAGTGGCAGAAAAGGGTATTTATACTCTGTTGGATGGCATATTCATTTGCATACTTTTGCAGGGCAAATTTTTCAGTAGCATTACCAGCAATACAGGATACATATAAATGGAGCAATGCAAAAGTGGGTTTAATAGGCAGCTCCCTATTTTGGGTATATGCATTAGGTCAATTAGTAAATGGATATATTGGGGATAAAATTGATAGCCGTAGGTTTGTATTTATTGGGTTAATTGCTTCTGCAGCAATTAATATTGCTTTTGGATTTGCAAATAGCTTTCCTTTGATGGTGGTTTTATGGGGGATTAATGGCTTCTTCCAATCAATGCTTTGGGGGCCTATAATAAAAACTTTATCAAACTGGTTTTCCCATAAACAGAAAAACAGGGTTGCAGTTTTAATATCAACAACCATGGTATCTGGATATCTTATTGCATGGGCTTTTTCAGGTTTGATACTTTATTATAAATCTTGGAGATGGGTATTTTATCTTCCAGGAATAATTGTTACCGCATTTTCAGTGGTATGGTATATTGGAATGAGAAGTCATCCTAAAGATGTGGGGCTTACTATTTCAGATAATGAAGAAAATAGTGAGATACCAGCTAATGAAACAAATAGTGAACAGTTATCCTTGTGGCAGCTTATTATTAAAACAAAATTAATACCTGTTGCTATAGCATGTATTGCTCAAGGTATTATAAAAGATGGTATAACACTTTGGAGTCCAAAGTTTTTGATGGAGACTCAAAATATGTCTATTGACTCTACTATAGGCCTTGTAATTATAATTCCTATTGCCAATTTTATTGGGATTATGTTTGCAGGTTGGCTTAATAAAAAGTTAAACAACGATGAGAAACTTACTAGCATTGTTTTATATTCTGCAGGGTTTATTTCTTGTTTAGGATTGTTTATCTTTTCAGGTATAAATATATTTATAAGCATGATTTGTCTATACCTATCTTCAGCGCTAATGGCTGGAGCAAATACACTATTAATATCAATAGTTCCCCTACATTATGGCAAGTACAACAAGGTATCATCCGTGGCAGGTTTTCTCGACTTTTGCTGCTACGTAGGATCAGGAATTACGGGTATTATGACAGGCTTTTTAGTAGATAAGACAGGATGGAATGGAGTACTGCTGTCTTGGATTGCAGTATCTATAATAGGAGTTATTTCAATTTTTATCGCTTGGACAAGCGGTAAAAAGCAGGACGATATGAATATCGCGGCGTAAAATTATTTTTGCTTGGCTATATTTTAGTAACTGTTGATTTTTAAACCGGATATGTTGATTGACTTCCGCTGCTCCAAAATGCCTATTTTTTTCGAAATAAGTAAAGCTGATAAAAATAGGCATTTAAGTCGCTGCTACAGTAAATCAACATATCCTGAAGTCAATACTGTACTAAAACATGACCTTTCAATTTACAAATGTTGCTTTAAATAAGTTAAAGTACCTTGTATAGTGGCGATAATACTGTAGAAAATAAAGTATAACATACTTTATAAACAGGGAATGATGTTATGTCTGATTATAGACTTGAGATAAGCTCATCAGATTCACGTGATATTGAGAAATTAAATTACCTTTTAGGATTTATTTCAGCGGAAGACAATCTTAAAATAAATATGAAAAATGTTGACTCAGATACAGCACTTTCTTTAATCAATACTTTAACCCATAACAGTTTTGAGGTTTCCCCAAAAGAATATAAAGATGCAAGGAGTATGAATGAATATAATATCGTAGCAAAGAGGATAGATGGATAGCCAATTTTAAATTGGCTATTCTTCTATAGGCTATGTTGGTTTGACTTACGCAGCGGAAGTCAACCAACATAGCTCGTAATTTATTTATATATTTTTTAATCTGGGTATTGAATTATTATTTAAAATGTATATAATAGTTAGTAAGGTCAAAGAAAGTCAAAGTCAAGGAGAGTGGATGGCTAATGGCGGTACTATCAGATATAATTGAAGATTTTATTAAAGAAATGCTTGATGAATCGGAAAAGGATTTCCTTGAGATACAAAGAAATGAGCTTGCGAACCACTTTGGATGTGCACCATCACAGATAAATTATGTGCTTACAACTCGTTTTACCGTGGATAAGGGCTATCATATTGTAAGCAGAAGGGGTGGCGGAGGCTCTATTAAGATTACTAAAGTAAGTCTTGATCCGGATGAGTATTTTATTAAGCTAGTCTTTGATAAAATTGGGGATACTATTTCCCAAAATAGTGCTGAATCCTATATAGATTGTTTTTTAGAAAACGAATTGGTAACAAATAGAGAATCTGAAATTATGAAAGCAGCTATGAATGATAAGGTTCTTACTATTGAACCTCAGGATAGAGACTATATTAGAGCAAATATATTAAAATCAATGATATTAATGTTGGTTAATTTGTAAGGAGGGAAATTTATGCTTTGTCAAATATGTAATAAAAGGCCTGCAAGTGTGCATGTAACAAGGATAATAAATGGGGAAAAAAATGAAATTCATATATGTGAACAATGTGCAAAAAAGAATCAATACTTGGGGATAAATAGTGGAATAGAGGAATTTCAAAACCCGTTTTCATTTTCCAATTTACTTGCTGGACTGATGGACTTTGCAGGAGTTGGCTCAGCCCCATCTGCTCCTGAAGAGCATATAAAATGTAGTAAATGCGGGCTTGATTATAATGATTTTAAGAAAACAGGAAGGTTTGGATGCAGCAAATGTTATAATGCATTTGGAGAAAGATTAGAGCCCATGTTTAAAAGGATACATGGAAATATCCAGCATACCGGCAAGGTTCCTAAGAGAACTGGAGGAATTATAAGGGTAAAAAGGGATATAGAAAAGTTAAAGTATGAACTAAAAAAGTCAATTGAAGCTGAAAACTATGAAAAAGCAGCTGAATTAAGAGATAAAATTAAGCAGCTTGAGAATAATGATAATGGGGAATAAGGAGGGATATATATGGGATCAGATAGTGATATAGTTTTATCAAGCAGAATAAGGCTTGCAAGAAATATAAATGGATATAGATTTCCTAACGCAATGGGCAGCGAAGAAGCAAAAAAGGTTATAAACGAATGCAGTGGTTCTATTTTAGAAGGGAATTCTACCTTAGCTAATAGCTTTCACTTAATAGAGATGTCAAAACTATCTTCTGTTGATAGAACGGCCATGGTTGAAAGTCATTTAGTAAGTCCAGTGCTTATAGACAATTATGAGAACTCTGCCGTTCTTCTAAATGATGATAAAACAGTTAGTATAATGATAAATGAAGAAGACCATATAAGACTTCAGGTAATATTCCCAGGGCTTCAGTTAGATGGAGCATATGAGCTTGCAGATAAAATAGATGATGTAATAGAAGAAAGAGTTGATTATGCATATAATCAAAAGTTTGGATATTTAACGGCATGCCCTACTAATATTGGTACGGGTATGAGGGCATCTATTATGATACATCTGCCAGCCCTTACAATGACGAGAAATATGAATGGTATACTAAATGCTGTTACACAGGTAGGACTTACTATAAGGGGCATATATGGCGAAGAGTCTGATGCCCAGGGAAATATATATCAGATATCAAATCAAATAACATTAGGGTTATCTGAAGAAGAGATTATTTCAAATTTAACTGCTGTTACAAAGCAGATAATTGATAAAGAAAGAGCAGCAAGAAAGTGGCTTACTAAGTCAAATGCTAACGCACTTGAAGATACTGTATGGAGATCACTTGGGGTTTTACAAAATGCAAGGATTCTTTCAAACGGGGAATGCCTAAATTTATTATCAAATGTTAGATTTGGAATAGAAGTTGGAATAATAGATAGTATAGATTTATTAACGTTAAATGAACTTATGATAAACACTCAGCCTGCAACACTATCAAAGATAGAAGGGCAAGAGGTTACTGAATCTTCAGTGGATATAAAAAGAGCAGAATATGTAAGAGAAGAATTAAAAAAGAGGTGATTTATATGATGTTTGGAAGATTTACAGAAAGAGCACAAAAGGTATTATTGCTTGCACAAGAGGAGGCACAGTATTTCGATCATAACTATGTTGGAACAGAGCATATTCTTTTAGGTATTGTAAAAGAAGGGGAAGGAAATGCATGTAAGATACTTCAAGGCGCTGGTGTTACACTAGACGCTGTAAGGGAGCAGGTTGAAAATATAGAGGGAAGAGGGGTTCCGTCAATTTTTCAGACCGAAATAGCTCTTACACCTAGAACAAAGAGATTAATCGAGCTATCCATAATTGAAGCTAGAAATTTAGGCCATAATTATGTGAGCCCTGAGCATATACTTCTTGGAATCACAAGTGAGAGGGAAGGTATTGCAGTTGCAATACTTCAAAACCTTGGAGTAGATTTTGATAAGCTGAGGGAAGAGATAATAAAAACTATGAATGAACCTAATGCAGGAAATAGAGGAGGTCAATCTTCAAAAGATAAAAGCACTCCAACATTAAATGAACATGGAAGAGATTTAACTGAAATGGCTAAAGAAGGAAAGCTTGACCCTGTTATAGGAAGACAAAGCGAAACAGAAAGGGTTATAGAAATACTTTCAAGAAGAACCAAGAATAACCCCGTTTTAATAGGAGAGCCTGGAGTTGGAAAAACAGCAGTTGTTGAAGGCTTGGCTCAGAAAATAGCTGAAGGTGCTATACCTGAAATACTAAAAAATAAAAGGGTGGTAACTTTAGACTTAGCATCCATGGTTGCAGGATCAAAATATAGGGGAGAATTTGAGGAAAGGCTTAAAACCGTAATGGAGGAGGTTAGAACCTCTGGTAATGTTATTCTATTTATAGATGAGATGCACACCATAATAGGCGCAGGAGCTGCAGAAGGAGCAATTGATGCATCTAATATATTAAAGCCTGCACTTGCAAGAGGAGAGCTGCAGTGCATAGGCGCTACAACTATAGATGAGTATAGAAAAAATGTTGAGAAAGACCCTGCTCTTGAGAGAAGATTTCAGCCTATTACAGTAGGAGAACCTACAAAAGAAGACGCTGTAAAGATATTGTTAGGACTTAGAGATAAATATGAAGCCCATCATAGGGTAAAAATAACGGATGATGCAATAGAGGCTGCAGTTAATTTATCAGATAGATATATTTCGGACAGGTATCTTCCAGATAAGGCAATTGATTTAATGGATGAGGCTGCATCTAGAGTAAGGCTTCAAGTATTTACGGCACCTCCTGATGTTAAAAAGCTTGAAAGCGAATTAGCTGAGATAGAAAAAGAAAAAGAGGAAGCCATAAGAAATCAAGAATTTGAAAAGGCTGCATCATTTAGAGATGAAGAAAAGAAATTGAGAGAAAAATTAGATGGTATAAAGGGAGACTGGAAACAGCAAAATGATACATCAGTCCCAGTAGTTGGAGAAGAGGAGATTGCAGAGGTTGTTGCTAAGTGGACTAATATCCCTGTGATAAAGATTACAGAAAAAGAGTCAGAAAGGCTTTTGAAGCTTGAAAGCATACTCCATGAAAGAGTAATTGGACAAAATGAAGCAGTAAAAGCAGTTTCTAGAGCTGTAAGAAGGGCTAGGGTTGGACTTAAGGATCCTAAAAGGCCTATAGGCTCGTTTATATTCTTAGGACCTACAGGGGTTGGTAAAACAGAGCTATCAAAGGCACTTGCAGAGGCAATGTTTGGTGATGAAAACTCCATGATTAGAATAGATATGTCAGAGTATATGGAGAAACATACCGTATCAAGGCTTATAGGATCTCCTCCAGGATATGTTGGATTTGATGAAGGGGGACAGCTTACAGAAAAGGTAAGAAGGAATCCTTATTCAGTAGTATTATTTGATGAGGTTGAAAAGGCTCACCCAGATGTATTTAATATACTTTTGCAGATACTTGAGGATGGAAGACTTACTGACGGAAAAGGCAGAACAATTGATTTTAAAAATACAATTATTATAATGACATCTAACGTGGGAGCAACCACCATAAAGAAGCAGAGAACACTTGGGTTTGCAACCTCTGAAAATGAGCAGGAGGAATCCTACGAGAGAATGAAAGAAAATGTACTAGATGAACTTAAAAGAACATTTAGGCCTGAGTTTTTAAATAGGCTTGATGATATAATAGTATTCCATCAGCTAGATGAGTCAGATTTAACGAAGATAGTTGATCTTATGTTAAAAGATGTAACAGGCAGGCTTGATAATCTAAATATTCATATAGAGTTTTTGAATGAGGCCAAAAAGCTCTTAACAAAGCAAGGATTTGATTTAAACTATGGAGCAAGGCCGCTAAGACGTGCCATACAAAAGGCTGTTGAGGATAAGCTATCCGAAGAGATGCTAAAAGGTAATGTTAGCAAAGGTGATAATGTATTAGTTGGTGTAGATGGTAAGGAACTTAAGTTTACCAAAAAGTAATTTGCGGGATTTTTCCCGCAATACTTTTTGGTTGATATAAAAGGTATTGTGAAATATAATGTAATGCAATGGGATTTGCTTGGAGGTGTTTTGTATAAAGAATAAAACTATATATGTATGCTCAAATTGTGGATATGAAAGCCCCAAAATGGCGGGAAAATGTTTTAATTGTAATGAGTGGAATACTTTTGTGGAGAAAGATGTGGATAGTAAAAGTGAGACTCATGTAAGCCCTCTCCAAAGGAGAAGGAGCAATCCTATTGTTAAGTTAACGGATATTGTTTCAACAAATAGCCATAGAATAGTAACTGGCATAAAAGAGTTTAATAGGGTAATGGGCGGAGGAATAGTTAGAGACTCTGTTACCATAATAACTGCAAGACCAGGGGCAGGAAAGTCAACACTGCTTTTGCAGGTAGCCCATGATATAGCATCCTCTGGGTATAAGGTATTATATGCCTCAGGAGAGGAAAGCGACAGCCAGATAAAAAACAGGGCTGATAGAATATTAGATAGGCTTAGCGATAATATTTGGGTTGTATCAGATACTAGTATGGACAATGTTATATCGGCGATTGATAATATAGATCCTGATTTGATTATTGTAGATAGTATCCAAACATTTACACTAGATGAATTTCAAGGTTCAAGAGCAGGTTCTCCAACCCAGACCATGGGTTGTGCCAATGAGCTTGTAAGGATTGCAAAGGACGGGGATAGGCCTCATGCTGTAATAATTGTTGGGCAGATGACTAAAAATGATGAAATAGCAGGGCTTAGAGCACTTGAGCATCTTGTTGATACTGTACTTGTAATAGAAGGAGAGAGAGAAGAAGAGTTAAGAAGCCTTTTGGCAACTAAAAATAGGTTTGGCGGTACAGGGGAGATGGGTTTTTTCTCTATGACAGAGAAAGGACTTATATCTATTGACAACCCTTCGGAATATTTTATGACGAGAAGAGAAAAAAAAGAAACTGTATCAGGCAGCGCTTTGGCAGTTATAAAAGAAGGCTCAAGACCAATTATTGTTGAGATTGAAAGCTTAGTTTCTAATTCATTTACTCCGTTCCCATCAAGAATAGGGGAATGTTTAAGAAGAGAGCAGTTAAATACATTGATATCAATACTAGAGCAAAGGGGATGCCAACAGTTATTTAATAAAAATGTAGTAATAAAGACTACTGGAGGCATACAACTTAAAGAACAGGCTTCAAATTTAGCTGTTATAATGAGCATTGTATCTTCAATTTATGATAAAGGGATTCCTTGTGATACAGTATTTATATCAGATGTAGGCCTAACTGGAGAGCTTAAAAAAGTACCTTCCCTTGAGGGAAGAATAAAAGAGCTGGATAGAATGGGTTTTAAAAATGTATATGTAGCCCAAAATTCTCTAGGGAAAAATGTTAAGTTTGATAATATTAATGTTTTAGAATGTAAAACACTTCAAGAAGTTATAAAGCATGTATTTAGTATAAAATAAAGATAGGTCTTCCAACTTTGGAAGACCTATCTTTACTTCAAATGGTATTTACCTAACATTTTCATCTTATTATATTCATCTAGCAGTATATCATACATATTTAGATCTAGTAAATTACATAAGGAGGCTAAGTAAAAAATATTATCTCCTATCTCTTTCTCAATAACTTCTCTACAATTATCACATAATGAGCCATCTATATGAGTGCATGTAAAACCATGAAAATCTTCAAAGGTCATATCATCGGTGCATTCTGAAGGGAACTTTTGCTTTTGGGCATTTATTGCAATACAGCCGCATGAGGTTACTGACTTGCACACCCCTCTACTAATTTTCGCTTCAGTTTCCTGAAGTTTTGATAATACATCAATTATGCTCTTATGCCTTACAAGGGATTCTGAGACCATGTTTTGAAAATCATCGAATATAACATCCTTCATTGTATGTTCACTCCTACATTGTAAATAATTAACTTAACCTAATTATAGTTTTTATTGACTGTATTTGTCAATGATTCCACATAAATATATTAGAATACTTTATACATTATTGTGGATTGCGAATATTCTAATATTATAGTGATTATTTATATGATCATAAAACTATAATATAGGGGGCCGTAAAGTATGCTTAGTATAGGAGAGAAAATAGTATATCCAATGCATGGCGCTGGAATTATACAGTCAATCGAGGAAAAAGAGGTTCTAGGACAGAAAAAGAAATATTATATTATGTGGATGCCAAATGATAATATAAATGTTATGATCCCAATTGATTCGGTTGATGATTTCAAAATAAGGAAGATAATAAGTTACAGCGAATATTTAAATGTTATAGAAAAATTAAAAGAAACCAATGTAGATGAACCAGATAATTGGGGGGTTCGATATAGAAATAATGTTGACAAGATAAAAAAAGGAGATGTATATGATCTGGCTGATGTTATAAAAAGTTTGGCTATAAGAGAAAAGAAAAAGAGCCTATCCTCAGGAGAAAATAAAATATATGAACTAGCCAAGGAAATACTGTTTAGTGAATTAAAATTGGTTACAGGTCTAAACTGCCAAGATATTGATAGTGTAATAGAAGAGGCCATATTTGGCAAAGTGGATAATTTATAAATTATGTATAAAAAAATTAAAAATTTACAGTATTGATTCATTTATGATATACTATATATTTAAGATGGTAGTGCATTATAAAAAAAATCCATATTAAAAATATAGTTTATATTTACGAAATAATAATTATCTGATACAAAGTTTAAGTTTAAAACCAATAAATTATGTAAATAATAAGGAGGGAGGTGAAAGTATTGTTAAATAAAATAATACGAGGACTAATTAGTATAATCGGTTTAATTCTTGGTTTTGCTTTAAGCAGTGCCCTTATGTCTAATACGGTCATTACACAGTTCTTAAAGATGCAGGCTGGTGGTGTCAAGATAATGCTAGCGTATGTTATTATAACCTTATTGGGTGGAGTTATATTCTATTTTATTTCTCCTTTTATAATAAAGGCTGTAGAGAAGTTGACACAATTTATAGAAGGTGCCATGCAAAAGATGCCTATAAACGATATATTATTAGGGGGATCTGGTTTAATAATCGGCCTTATAATAGCTAATCTCTTTGCAAACCCTTTGTATAATATACCATATAACATAGGCACAATCATAGCATTAATATTCAATATTGTATTAGGTTCTATAGGGGCTAATATAGCCATAAAAAGAAAAGAGGAGATATATAACTTTTTTTCTTTCTTTAAAAAAATTGGAGGAAAGCAAAAAGGCGCAAAGGGAGAACACAGGGTTCAGCCTAAGGTTCTTGATACAAGCGTAATTATTGATGGAAGGATATTTGACATATGCCAAACAGACTTTGTTGAGGGGCCACTTATTATACCAGGATTTATACTTGAGGAACTTAGACACATAGCAGACTCATCTGATGCTCTAAAAAGGAATAGAGGAAGAAGAGGGCTTGATGTACTAAATAAGATACAAAAGGAACTTGATATACCTGTAGAGATAGTGGAGAAGGACTTTAAAGACATAGAAGAAGTGGATTCAAAACTATTAAAACTTGCTCAGACTCTAGGAGGCAAGGTAGTCACTAATGATTATAATCTCAATAAAGTGGCTGAATTTCAGGGGGTCGATGTTCTTAATATAAATGAACTTGCCAATGCAGTAAAACCTGTAGTTCTTCCAGGGGAAGAGATGATTGTTCAGGTTATAAAAGATGGCAAGGAAAATGGTCAGGGTGTTGCCTACCTTGACGATGGAACAATGATTGTAGTAGATGGCGGACGGAAATTTATTGGAGAGACAATAGAGGTCGTGGTTACTAGCGTACTTCAGACAGCAGCTGGAAGAATGATATTTGCAAAGCCGAAAAATCAGGTTGAGAGGGCAGTATAGAAGGAATTATTAAAATAATAGATTATTGGTATAAGCTAGGTTTGAGTTGGAACAACAATTTTAAACCTGGCTTTGTTTTTGGGGGGGTTACTTTGTATAAAGGGCTTAGGGTATGTGCTATAATTGCTGCAGCTGGCAAAGGAACAAGGATGGAGAGCAAAATAGAAAAACAGTATCTAATGCTTAAGGGTAAGCCTTTACTCGTTCATACATTAGAGGTATTTGGCAAGTGTGACGTGGTAGATGATATAGTAATAGTTACAGAAGATAACCGTATTAAATATTGTGAAGAAAATATAGTTAACAGCAGTAAATATAATATAAAAAAGGTTTTTAGTATAACCCCAGGGGGAAAAGAAAGACAAGAATCCGTAAGAAATGGCCTTGAAGCAATAAAAGAGTTTTGTGATATTGTAATAATTCATGATGGGGCAAGGCCATTTGTAACCTCTGAGATAATAAATAGAAGTGTTGTTAATGCCTACGAATTTGGTGCAGCAGCTTGTGCTGTTTTAGTTAAAGATACCATTAAAATGGCTGATGATAATGGATTCGTAGCTAAAACTTTAGATAGATCAAAGCTATACGCAATTCAAACCCCTCAAACATTTATGTTTGATATTATATATGATGCACACAAGAAGGCGGAATGTAAAGGATTTATAGGAACTGACGATACCGTCCTTGTAGAAAAGTGCGGCAGAGGGGTTAAACTTTTTGAGGGAAGCTATGAAAATATTAAAATAACAACTAGAGAGGATTTGTATTTCGGAGAGGCTATACTAGGCAGCAGAGAGGGCATTAAAACTTTTTAGTTGAAATGAGCTACTTTTTATATTATATTTATAATGGTTATATTTAAGGAGGATATTAATGAGATTTGGAATCGGGTATGATGTCCATAGGTTTACAGAAGATAGGAAACTGTATATAGGGGGGGTATGTATAGAGTATGATAAAGGACTTTTAGGACACTCAGATGCTGACGTATTAGTCCATGCAATAATGGACGCACTACTCGGAGCTGCGGCACTTGGAGATATAGGAAAGCACTTTCCAGATACTGATGATTCATATAAAGGAGTATCTAGTATAGAGCTTTTAAGAAGGGTAAGGGAGACTCTGAGGGAAAAAGGGTATGGTGTAAATAATATAGATGCAACGGTTATTGCCCAAAGACCTAAATTAGCACCCTATATAGAGGATATGAGGGCAAACATTGCAGATGCCCTTAATACTGATATAAGCAGAGTAAATATTAAAGCCACAACTGAGGAAGGACTTGGATTTACAGGCAGGGGGGAAGGTATTTCAGCCATGGCTGTAGCAAGCATAATTATGAATTAATAGAACGGAGGGTTATTTAGTGATTATAGTAAAAAACCTAAGAAAGAGGTTTAAAGACTTTGAAGCTGTAAAGGGAATAAGCTTTGAAGCAAAAGAAGGCGAGGTATTAGGACTTTTAGGAGAAAATGGTGCAGGTAAAACTACTACACTTAGAATACTTGCTACTATGCTTAAACCAACAGATGGGGATGCCCAAATAAATGGATACGATCTTTTAAAGGAGCCTGAGAAAGTTAGGGCAGAGATAGGTATACTATTTGGAGGAGAGGTTGGAATATATGATAGGCTTACTGCAAGAGAGAATATAAGATACTTTGCAGAGCTTAATAATATGAAAAAGTCTGACATAGAAAAAAGGATAGATGAACTTTCAAATATGCTTGATATGAATGAGTATATAGACAAAAGGGTGGCAAAGTTTTCAAGAGGTATGAAGCAGAAGGTATCTATTGCAAGAGCCATTGTACATGATCCAAAGGTAATGCTTTTTGATGAGCCAACCTCTGGCCTAGATGTTACTGCAACAAGAGTGGTACATGATTTTATTCAGACCTGTAGAGCAGAGGGGAAGGTAATTATATTTTCAAGCCATACAATGAGTGAAGTAGAAAAACTATGCGATAGGGTAGTTATAATTAATAAGGGCGAAATAGTAGCAAATGGCACTATCCCAGAGCTTGAAAAGCATTTTAATAATGATAATTTAGAAGAGGTATTTATGAGATTGGTAGGTGGCGCACAGTGAATATGAAGCATGTACTTATAGTATTTAAAAAAGAATTAATTGATATGTTTAGGGACAAAAAGACCATAATATCAAGCATACTTATCCCAATACTTATATTCCCAATTATGTACGGCTTTATGGGATTTAGCCAAAAGAGGATAACTAAAGATGTAGAAGAAAAAGGTATAGCAGTTGCAATAGAATCAGAAAATAAAGATGCATCCATTGTAAAGTTTCTAGAAAGCAAAGAGGATTTGAAAATTACTGATGTAACCGATCCTGATGAAGCTGTTAAAAAAGGTACAGTACAAGCCATTATTTTTATTGATAAAGATTTTGATGAAATACTAAAAACAAATAAACCTGTACCAATAACAATACAATACGATGATACAAATCAAACATCAATGATGGCAGCTCAAACTATAAGACAATATATAAGCGAGTTTTCATCTTCTGTAGTAACCCAAAGGTTAACAGCAAAAGGAATAGACACCTCTATACTGATACCAATAGATATACAGGAAAAAAGGACTGCTCCTAAGGGAGATGATGGAATAGGCATGATGATATTTGCTATGATAATGCCTCTTATGCTTGCAATATATTCTGCAACAAGCGTACTTCCAGCAGCAACAGATAATGGTGCAGGTGAGAAGGAAAGAGGAACATTAGAACCACTGCTTACAACTCAGGCCAATAGATTATCTCTTTTAATGGGTAAATACCTTGCCATAACTGTTGCAGGCGTAATAGGAACTTTGGCATCCATGATAGGGCTTTTCATCGCTCAAAAGTCAAACCCAGAGCTTTTGGGAAAGGGAATGGCAATTCCAATAACATCAATATTAATAATTGCCTTAGCATCTATTTGCCTTTCACTTATATTTGCAGCTATTGAGCTTGCAATAAGTGTGTATGCAAGATCCTTTAAGGAGGCTCAAACCTATTTATCTCCAGTAACTATATTAGTTATGATACCAGCATTTGCTGTATATATGATGGATCCTAAAAATATAGCTGATGTATATTTTCATATTCCATTGGTAAATATAATATGCATAATAAAAGAACTAATAGTAGGTATTTACAATCCGCTCCATATTGCCATAAGCTTTATGTGGGCAATTGTTTATATAGCAATTTCAATATTCTTTGCTAAATTTATGTTCGATAGGGAGTCTGTTATATTTAGGGTTTGATCTAGATATGACAAAATTTTTAAATTATTATAAAAAGTTCTCTTTTTAATGGTAGTATCTAAATAAATGTGGTAATATATAGTTGTGGGTAGTTAATAACTTGTAAAATTACCTAAATATCATATGTTTTATATAATTATATGATAATATTTATTTGACAGGTGTGGTGGAATTAAAATATTGATGGCCGGGTAAATTATTTATACCCGGCCACTTATTTTTTTGTAATTTAATTTTTTTATTATTGAATGTCTTGAATTAAAGTTAACAAATAAAAATATACCAAGACAAACCCCTATTATTATAGATGAAATGTTCTGTATAATGGAACTATAGCAATTTAAACCTAAATAGCAGATGACTGTTATTAATAAAAGCACTGTATTAAATTTTGCTAGAAAGTGTCTATTTTTCCTACCCATACATAACTCCTAAGATGATAATCGTATAATATACAAATATTGTAGCATAAAAAGACGGTTTTGAGAATATTATGGGTACAGCGGAAAGATGTAGAATATTATTAGTAAGTATTGTAAAATAAAAATCTATATGTTAATAATAAAGAGAACATAACATTAGCAAATAATGATATAATGGCTTATATTAAATATACTTATATAAAAAATTTGTGCTTTAATTAAATATAAGGTTTATAGGTTTCCTCTCAATATCAATAACCTAAATAATTATATAAGGAGATTACGTATGGGAATCAAAATATTCAATACATTAACTAGGCAAAAAGAAGATTTTATACCTTTAAAAGAAGGAGAAGTATCAATGTACGTATGTGGCCCTACAGTATATGACTTAATTCATATAGGTAATGCCAGAACCTTTGTTTCTTTTGATACTGTAAGGAGATACTTAGAGTATAGAGGCTATAATGTTAAATACATTCAAAACTTTACAGATATAGATGATAAAATGATAAGCAGGGCCAATAAAGATGGAGTCTCTGTAAAAGAGCTTGGAGATAAATATATTGCAGAATATTATAAAGATGCAGATGCTTTGGGGATTGAAAGGGCTACACAAAATCCTAGGGCAACTGAGCTTATAAATGAGATAATAGATTTTGTAAAGTGCCTTGAGGATAAGGGGTTTGCTTATAATATAGATGGAGATGTGTATTTTAGTACATCAAGTTTTAAAGGATATGGCAAACTATCCCACCAAAGCCTTGATGATTTAGAGTCTGGCGTAAGAATAAATGTGGACGATAGAAAAAAAGACCCAATGGATTTTGCACTTTGGAAGAAACAAAAGCCTGGAGAGCCTGCATGGGAAAGCCCATGGGGAATGGGAAGACCAGGTTGGCATATAGAATGCTCTACAATGTCAACCACCATACTTGGGGACACTATAGATATACACGCAGGCGGCGCAGACCTTATATTCCCTCATCATGAAAATGAAATAGCTCAAAGCGAGGCAAAAACAGGGAAACCATTTGCCAGGTATTGGATGCACTCAGCATTTTTAAATATTAACGATGAGAAGATGTCAAAGTCTTTAAAGAACTTCTTTACAGCAAGAGAGATACTTGAAAAGTATGATCCAGAGATTATAAGGCTTTTTATACTTTCAGGCCACTATAGAACACCTCTTAATTTTAGTCTAGACCTTCTTGAGCAGTCTAAATCAGGACTTGAAAGACTTTATAATTCAATATATAACCTTGAGTATATATTAGAGTCTGCTGAGGATAGGGAGTTAACTGGAGAGGAAGAGGAAATATATAAAAGAATTGATGGATATAAAGATAAGTTTATTGAGGTTATGGATGATGACTTTAATACAGCAGATGGTATATCTGTAGTATATGATCTTGTAAGAGATGCTAATACTAATATAAAGGCTGGATCCCCAAAGAAGCTTTCCGAGGAAGCACTTAATATAATAAGAGATATATCAAGTCCTTTAGGACTTTTGCAGAAGACAACAAAAAGTGAGATAAATGAAGATATTGAGCAGCTAATTGAGGATAGGCAAAGGGCTAGGGAAGAAAAAGACTGGGCTTTGGCTGATAAAATAAGGGATGATTTAAAAGCAAAAGGAATAATACTTGAAGATACACCTCAAGGAGTAAAGTGGAAAAGGATATAAGAAAGAGAGTGAATATATGTTTGACGGAATGTTAGAAGGCATAAGAGGCGGGGATAGGGCTGCCACTGTAGAGGAGGCTAGAGCTTTAAATCCACTTGTACTTGCTTATGTAGGCGATGCAGTATATGAAGTTTTTATAAGAACAACATTAGTTGCCATGGAGCCTACCAAAACTGCTCATAAGCTTCATGTCATGACTATTGAATATGTAAAGGCCCACGCTCAGTCTGACATAATTCATAAGATAGCAGATCATTTAACAGAGGAAGAGATGGGAATAGTTAAAAGAGGAAGGAATACTAAATCAGGTACAGTTCCTAAAAATGCTGACGTGGTAGAGTATAGAGCGGCCACTGGATTTGAAGCATTAATAGGATACCTTTATCTTATAGGAAATATGGAAAGATTAAGAGAAGTTTTGGAAACTTCTATTGACAATTAGGGAGGTAATATTTTGGAGACAAAATTAAAAGTTAAGCTGCTTCAGTATACACCAGAGCCAGAAAAGCTAGTTACTGCTGCAGCAAAGCTATGCTATAGCCATTCAGGCGTTGATGAGATTATGGATAATTTAGATGATAAATCCATAGATAGATTTATTAATATGTTAATGGGACTAGACCATGAATCGCCAATTGAACATGTAAGCTTTACATTTGGCGTAGAGGGGGTAAGCAGAACCCTTACCCACCAATTGGTAAGACATAGGATAGCATCTTATTCTCAGCAGTCCCAAAGGTATGTAAAATTAGATCAGTTTGGATATATAGTGCCTCCTAGCATTGAGAATAATCCCAAAGCTAAAGAAAAGTTTATAGAAGCAATGGAATATAGTCAAAAATGCTATGATGAGCTTGCTGATATGTTATACCAAGATCATTTTAAGGAGCTAATAGAATCAGGGGAAGATGAAGTACAAGCCCAAAGAAAGGCTGAGAAAACTGCTATTGAAGATGCTAGATATGTATTCCCTAATGCTTGCGAGACTAAAATAGTATTTACTATGAATGCTAGAACACTGCTGAACTTTTTTAATCATAGATGCTGCAACAGGACTCAATGGGAGATTCATGCTCTTGCTGATGAAATGTTAAAGCAGGTAAGAGAAGTTGCACCTTTGATATTTAAAAATGCTGGTCCTTCATGTGCTCATGGCCCTTGTTCTGAAGGTAAAATGACTTGTGGGAAAATTAATGATGTTAGGAAAAAGTATCAGAGTATAGAAAAAAGGGAACAATAGAATAGAAATAGAGAAAGTAATGTTATAAAAATGAGAGTAGGATGGTTTTATGAAAAACACAAAATATAGAAAAAATTTTACAGATGAGAATAAAAAGCCTATTAGCAAACGAAACAATAGTTCCGAAAAAGTAAGGTACCCAAAAGATAATAAAGAAGATAAGAAGTATCAGGATATACCAATGCTTGAGGGCAGAAACCCTGTAATTGAAGCAATAAAATCTGGGCGTACAATAGAAAAGATACTAATAGCAAAAGGATCTCAAGAAGGATCCATAAGACAGCTTATAGCCATGGCAAGGGAAAAAGGATTGGTAATTGTAGAAGTTGATAGAGAAAAGCTAGATTATATGTCAGAGACTAAGAGCCATCAGGGGGTAATTGCAATTACCTCACCCTATAAATATGTTGAGGTTCAAGATATACTAAATTATGCAAAGGAAAAAGGAGAGAAGCCTTTTGTAATAATACTTGATGAAATATATGACCCGCATAATTTAGGAGCAATAATAAGAACAGCAGAGGCTACAGGTGCACATGGTATTATTATACCTAAGAGAAGAGCTGTAGGACTTACTCCTACAGTAGCTAAAGCATCAGCAGGAGCAATAGAGTATGTAAAGGTTGCAAAGGTTACTAATATATCTCAAACTATAAATAAGTTAAAAGAAAATGGACTTTGGATAGTTGGAGCAGATATGGATGGAGATAAATCGTATTTTGAATCAGATTTTACAGATGCTATAGCTTTAGTAATAGGTAGTGAAGGAGAAGGAATAAGCAGATTAGTAAAAGATAGGTGTGATTATTTAGTGAATATGCCTATGAAAGGTAAGGTATCCTCACTAAATGCAAGTGTTGCTGGAGCTGTTTTAATGTATGAAGTTGTGAGACAGAGAATAACAAAGGAATAGGTGGATGTCTTGGCCAGTTATTTGCTAGTTGATGGCTACAATATAATAAACTCTTGGGAAGAGCTTAAAGAAATACAAAAGTATAGTCTAGAGGATGCAAGAGATAAGTTGATGGAGCTTATAGAAAACTATAGAGCCTATAAAGGGATAAAAGCTATATTGGTATTTGATGCCCACCTTGTAAAAGGAAGCAAGGAAAAACATCTGACCTACGGAGGATTAGAGGTTGTTTATACAAAAGAAAATCAAATAGCTGATGAATATATAGAAAAGTTTGTGGATGAGTATGGGAAACTATATTATATTACCGTTGCAACATCTGATTGGCTAGAGCAGCAAGTCGTTCTAGGAAGAGGAGCTGTAAGGATATCATCAAGGGAGCTAAAAAGAGAGGTTTATAAGGCAAAAAAGGCTATGAAAGAAAGGTACAAGCTCTCGAAGATACCTAAAATAGATAACCTAGAAGATAGGATAGACAAAAATATACTGGAAGAACTTGAAAAAATGCGTCGCGAACCTTGATTACCTTGACTTTAGAGCAAACACTAATGTATAATCATTCTTATAGTCTATAATGATCATAATACTTCAACTGGGGGCGGTATTTTTGAAGCAAGTTGCTAATGCGCATAAAATTCAACCTACAAGTATTGATTATAGTGATATGAGGGACGAGGAGGTTGTTCAGTTTGCGCAGGATGGGGATGTTAAGGCTCAAGAACATATAATTCATAAGTACAAGAACTTTGTAAGAGCAAAGGCTAAATCCTATTTTCTAATTGGAGCGGATAAAGAAGATATAATACAAGAAGGTATGATTGGCCTTTATAAAGCTATTAGGGACTTTAAGGCGGACAAGCTTTCCTCTTTTAGAGCATTTGCAGAGCTTTGCATCACGAGACAAATAATTACAGCAATAAAAACTGCCACAAGACAAAAACATATTCCGCTTAATTCGTATGTATCTCTTAATAAGCCAATTTATGATGAAGAGTCTGATAGAACGCTTCTTGATGTTTTATCAGGTACAAAAATATCAGATCCTGAAGAACTTATAATAGGCCGAGAAGAGTTAGAAAATATGGAGGTAAAGATAGGAGAGGTACTTAGTGATCTCGAATGGGAAGTTTTAAAATCTTACCTCGAAGGAAAATCCTATCAAGAGATTGCATGTGATTTAGATAGGCATGCTAAATCTATAGATAATGCACTCCAAAGAGTTAAAAGAAAACTTGAAAAATATTTAGTTGATAGAGATGAATGCTAAATGTTAGGTGTTGACTGCTGATTGCTGGCGAGGTATCTTATATGTATCGGCATCAGCATCAACTAAAGCATTAATAATGCTTGACAGTATTGCTAATCGATAGTAAAATAATATAGCGTAATATTAGAGCATTTGCAGCACAATTATGTTTCACAGGGGTGTGCGGGTATAGCTCAATGGTAGAGTTCCGGCTTCCCAAGCCGGAGGTGCGGGTTCGATCCCCGTTACCCGCTCCATGCGCTCATGTAGCTCAGTCGGCAGAGCACTACCTTGGTAAGGTAGAGGTCACCGGTTCGATTCCGGTCATGAGCTCCAGCAAACACAGTACACCAGGTTAAGTTTACTAAGCAGCGGGTTATTTAAAACTTAATAAAAATAAATAAAATATCTACATAAGTAGAGAAACAGCCATATGGATAAAGGGAGGAAACGATAATGGCAAAAGCACATTTTGAA
>DIRE01000023.1 GCA_002426575.1 Clostridiaceae bacterium UBA5444
TATTAAGCTCTAAAGTAAAGCTGCTTAAAGTTGGAATTGGTGATGATGTTAAGGCATCTCTGGAGGGATAAGGTTGAAGAAAAAAACTAAAACCTATAAATACTTAATATATCTAGTACTTACAACACTTCTTGTTTTAATACTTGCACTTCCTTTTAATGATTATATAAATTATAGGTTAAACTACAAAACAATACTAATATTGTCATCTGTAGTAAATATTATAATGTATATACTATATTTATATCCTTCATTGTATGCAATTATAGGAATAGTAGCCATGCTATGCTTTTTGGTTTTATATTTGCTTAATGGCAGCAGTGTTTTAAATGCAGTATATTATGGAGTAAAGTATGCAGTAAATGCAATTACATGGTTTATTGATTATATGATGGATAAGGCTCAGCTTAACACTTCTTATGCTTATTTTATTGTGATTACATTTATAGTAGTTGTAACCATAGTCATCTCTTATTTTGCAATAAAGAGGAAAAGGCCTTTTATGGTAATGCTAATTGGTATGGCACTATTATCTTCTATGTGGTACTACGATTATAAAGAAACATTTCTGTATGCTAAATGGTATATGGCATTATCTTTAATGCTTTTTAGCTTTACTAATTATGATAATAAGCAGTCCATGTGGGAAAAAGGGGAGTATATTTACTCAAAAAAGGTTGGAGTACATTGGGTGGTATTTACATCCTTTCTTTTGGGCATTATGCTGCTTTTTACATCTTGTATTTCAAATGACATAAAACCAATAAATACAAAGTGGATAGATGAAACCATTATAAGCAAAATAAATGATATGGACATTTCTAATGGCTTTAGGAAAAGGAAGGCATCTAGTGATAGGTTTGACATACAGCATGTAGGGTATCAAGAGGACTCGACTAAGCTTGGAGGGACTGTAAAGATTGACAACACCCTTATGATGAAGGTAAAGGTATATGGTAATAAATTGTCGCAGCCATATTTAAGGGGAGCAGTAAAAAGTATTTATACAGGCTATATGTGGGATAAGCCTAAATCAGTATCTGAAACCTTTGATTATAAAGAAGATATAGATAACCTTTTAGTTAATTCTGCTAATACAAAAAACTATAATAAGGTCACAATAAAGGTATATCCAAAATCAATAAGTACAAGAACCATATTTAACTTATGGATGCCTATTAAGGCTGATGTATATGGTGAATATTATAGTTCTAATTATGATGGAGAACTTTTTATGGAGAAGCCTTCAGCTAGAGGCAGAGAATATGAGGTCGTATCAGATATACCAACTTTTTATTTAGACGACCTAAAAAGGGCAAATTATGTACCAGATAAATATAATAGATATTTGCAGCTTCCAATAGATTTGCCTAATAGAATAGAGGATTTAACAAACACAATAACTAGAGATTGGGATAATAATTTTGATAAAGCAAAGGCTATAGAGAAATACTTAAGAGACAACTACCCATACTCACTTGAAACATCGGACTTACCTGAAGGCAGGGATTTTGTTGATTATTTTTTATTTGATGAGAAAAAAGGATATTGCACATATTTTGCCTCTGCAATGGCTGTAATGAGCAGGATAGCCGGTATACCATCAAGGTATATAGAAGGTTTTGTAATAAACCCATATGATGTAGATAAAGAAGGGCTGTATAATGTAAGAACAAATAGAGCCCATGCTTGGGTTGAGCTTTATTTTGATGGGCTAGGATGGGTTTTATTTGAACCTACACCAAGTTATGAAGTCGCTCAATATAGTCAAGCAATTGATACATTGATAGAAGATAAAAATATGGAAGAAGATATACCTATTAAAGATGAAATAGACAATAAAGACCCAAAGAAGCCTTTAGATGAAGAAGATAACATGGATGATAATATCCAGCAGGAAAAGAAATCAAATAAAAAGTATTATATAATCATATCTTTAGTACTTGCTTTAGCATTGAAAATAGCTTTTAGCGGACTTTTATACTTAAGAAGTATAAAAAAAGCAGATAAACTAGATGGAAAGGATGCTGCAATGGAATACCACAGCATCTTCGAAAATAACCTTAAAAAAGGCGGAATATATAGAAAAGAAGGGGAAACCCTATACGAGTTTTCTAAAAAGTATAAATCTATATTGGCTTTAAACAATATAGATATAATGGATATAGTCAATACATTTACCAGTGTAAGGTACGGAAATCAAGAACTAACCGATTCTATGAGAGAAAAGTTTAAAGAAGCCATTAAAAAAGGAGATACCCTGTTTAAAAATAGAAAAGGAATTGTAAAATATTTATTTTATAAGTATATTTTATAATACCATTTTAATCCTTAAATTGTAGACATGGAAATAAAATGGTGTTATAATTGTTCTTGCACTTGCTTTGCGCCAGTGACGGAATTGGCATACGTATACGATTCAGGGTCGTAGTTCTGCGGGTTCGACTCCCGCCTGGCGCACCAAAAGTAGCTACAAGCTTATTGTAAACAATATAAAAGAGAAAATACTTATAAAACACCTATACGATTATTTAACCTAAAAAGGGGTAGTCGTATAGGTGTTTTTTTCACCAAATGTTAAATTAGGGTATAGTAATTTTCAAAATGTATTGACAACTCGAAATATTTGTATTAGTATAATATCATATAGAAACGTTTTTATATCTAACACCGAATTGTATATACATTTTCATAAATGAATTAGGTCTAGCGTTGAATTTTGTGACTTGTAAAATGATATGAGTCAAGCAAAATTTGTAATGGAATTTTTGCCAAATAACTTTACGGAATGTCCTTATATACTTGGATATACAGTAATTTCGTTTTTTGCAATTTCTGTTGTAACATAAATATAGTGTTAAACCATGAATCAGCAATATTTTGGTACATTGCAACATCTGACAATAGAGTCAGAGTTTATTTTTAGGTATTAATAAAAACGTTTTTATTAATTGGGGGCGGTATTTGACAATGAGTGAAGTAAAAACTGAAAATCGTAACGTTGCATTAAAGAAGGCACCGTCTAAAAGACTAAAGAATTGGTTTTATGGTTTCAGAAAGCAGTTACCGCTGCAGTTTATGGTAATTCCAGGCGTTATTTACATGATCATCTTCAATTATATCCCTATATATGGATTGAGTATAGCGTTTAAGAATTACACAGTTGTGAGCACCATAAAATCCGCAAAATGGGTGGGACTTGAAAATTTCAGGATAATTCTGAAGGACAAATTTTTCTGGGATTCAGTTGTCAACACCTTAGGAATCAGCACGCTCAAGCTAGCATTTGGCTTTGTTGCTCCAATTATTATAGCATTGATGATATATGAGCTTTCAGACGGTCCATTCAAGAAGATTGCCCAGACAATATCATATCTTCCGCATTTTTTATCTTGGATAATACTTGGAGGCATGATGATTTCATGGATGTCAACAACCGGAATGTTCAACCAGATTTTAAGGGCATTTGGTTTAATCAAAGATGGTAAAAATATGCTTCTTGATCCAAGCAAGTACTGGTGGATTGCATCGTTATCAGATGTCTGGAAAGAATGCGGGTGGGGGTCAATACTTTATCTGGCAAGCATGGCAGGTATAGATCCAACCTATTATGAAGCAGCACGTATTGATGGAGCAAGCCGCCTGAAACAAATTGGGAGCATTACACTCCCATTGATAAAACCAATAATAGGCTTGAACTTCATTCTTACAATAAGCGGGCTTTTGGGTTCCAATCTGGATCAGACGATGGTTCTGATGAATACGCAGAACCAGCCGAAGGCAGAAGTAATCAATTCCTATGTATTTAGGATGGGCATGGCACAGGGAGATTTCTCATATGCAACTGCTGCAGGCCTTGGCGTATCGGTCGTGTCGCTAATTCTACTGTTGATTGCTAACTATGTTACTAAGAATATGAATGAAGAGTCTGTACTGTAGGGAGGAAGTGATAATATGGAGACTTTGAATAAGAAAGGAAAGGCTTTCAACAGTGATAAGGTCTTTAATACAGTTATTATTGTGTTCCTGTGTATTTTTTCAGCCATAATTATTATGCCAATATGGAACATTGTGGTCAATTCATTCAGCGATGCATTTGCAATAGCAAACGGGGACAGCATATTCTGGCCGAAAGGTTTCACCCTCGATAACTACAAGGCTGTATTTAACGATTCATCCATCATAAATGCATTTTTTATATCTGTATCTAAAACGGTGATTGGTGTTATAGGCCATGTATTCTTTTGCTCCATGATGGCATACGGATTGAGCAAAAAGTATCTAAAGGGAAGAAAGTTATATACGACCATGGGGATAATAACCATGTTCTTTGGAGGCGGTATAATCCCATTTTATCTGCTCATAAAGAGGTTGGGACTTTTGAACTCCTTTTGGGTATATATCATTCCCTCGTTACTCAGCTATTATGATGTTATTGTACTGATGAACTTTTTTAGGCAGATACCAGATTCGCTGGAAGAAGCAGCAATAATTGATGGAGCCGGAACATGGGGTATATTTTTAAGAATTGTAATGCCTCTGTCAAAACCTGCACTGGCTACCATAGCACTTTTCCATGGTGTATCACAATGGAATGATTTTATGACAGCAAAGCTTTACATAACAAATGAAAAGTTGTATCCGCTTCAGATGAAGCTATATCAGATTATTGTTCAACAGCAATTTGCCAGTATGCGAAACCCGACCAATGTTGCAATAACAACTACTGCCAAAGGCATCCAACTGGCAACGATTGTAGTTACTACACTTCCAATTATTATTATATATCCTCTGCTCCAAAAGTATTTTGTAACAGGAATGATGATAGGGGCAGTGAAGGAATAAAATCAATTAATTTATGGGGGGATTTCTATGAAAAAAAGTATCAAAAGGAAAGCAACAGTAACTTTGGCATCTATACTGGCAGCTGGAATGATATTTACAGGCTGTGGCAGCAAACCAACATCAGATGGGGACAAATCAGCAGGTACATCATCCGAACTTGCAGGAAGGTATGCGGTAGATGCCAATACTCCGGCGTGGAAACTGGACAAAAAGGAAAGTACAACATTAAAATGGTATGTCAATGCAGACTGGTGGAATACAACCTGGAACGAGGATACTGTAACTAAAAAGATAAAACAGGACTTGAAGCTTGATGTGGAATTTATCACTGGAGACGATACAAAACTCAACACATTATTTGCAGGCGAGGACCTTCCGGATATTATAACTATTTTTGATTCGCATTCCTCAGTTGCAACATCTGCAAACCAATGGGCTCTGGCATTAAATGACCTTGCCGATAAATATGACCCGTATTTCTACAAGGTTGCAAAACCTGATACATTAAAATGGTTTCAGCTTTCAGATGGGAAGACATACGGCTATCCAGGTTACTCCAATAGCCAGGAAGACTATGACAAAGGTTATATTAAAGCAGCAACAGCTTTTACAATCAGAAAGGATATTTATGAAGCTTTAGGAAAGCCAAGCATGGGCACACCCGAGGAATTTATAAATGTGCTCACGCAGATCAAGCAGAAGTATAATGATTTACTTCCGTTTGGATTTAACTCAATGACAAACAGCACAGGATCATTGGGAGCAGATTTTCAGAACTTTATTGGAGTTCCAATAGAGAACAATGACGGCACATGGTACGACAGGGATATGGATCCGGATTATATTAAATGGCTCAAGACCTTCAATGAAGCATACAAAAAAGGTCTTATAAGTGATGATAGTTTCTCGGATGATGGTACTGCACATGAGGATAAGATTAAGGGTGGTAGATATGCAACTGTTATGATAGGAGGTACGCCGCAGCGTTCCGGGGCACTTCAGGTATGGATGAGTGCAAATCCGAATGGCGCATATATTGCAATAGATGGACCTCAGAGCACTGTCGGAAACAAACCGACTCTTTCACAGGCAGGACTTTCAGGATGGACAGTAACCTATATAACAAACAAATGTACCGATCCAATAAAAGCTATAGAGCTTTATACCTACTTGCTGTCTGATGACGCAGGAATATTGACAACTTATGGGGTCAAAGGAGAAACATATCAGGTTAACCAGGATGGAAAGTATGAACTTCTCCCAGAAGTTGGGGAAATGAAGGAAAAGGATAACGACAGGTTCAAGAAGGTATACCGTTTAGGCGAGTTTTGCCTCTTTGGACATGATAGATATCAGACAAATAGTGCGTATACAATGCCTTCAATAACACAGATGCAGCAATGGGGCGATGGCAAACTAAAAACCCAGTTCGAAATTGAAAATATCGATCCAAATCAAGGTACGGCGGAAGCCAGAAGCTTGAGCACGATAAATACAAAGTGGAATACGACGCTTGTAAGTTTGATTCGTGCAAAAGATGATGCAACATTCAACAAGCTGATCGATGATTACAAGGCCTTCCGTAAAGATAATAACTGGGATGCAATTATGAAGGTAAGGAACGAAAATATAGAAAAGAATCGTGCTAAACTAGGAACTAAATAATTATGGAGGCGGAAAGGTATAATATAATATGAAAATCTATGTGACCGATAAGAATGCAACCTTTAAGGAAAGAGAAGAAAAATTTGAAAGAGTAGAAAGAGCTGAAATGAACCTTATAAAGGTATATCCTAAAGAGAAGAAGCAGAAAATACTGGGTATAGGCGGCGCTTTGACCGAAGCAGCGGCCTATACATGGAGCATGATGAGCCAGGGGAAAAAGAACCAATTGATAGACTTATACTTTGGTGCAAATGGAAATCAATACAATCTATGCAGAACCCATATTCAAAGCTGTGACTTTTCACTCGGGAATTATGCCTATGTGAAAGATAATGATGTGGACCTTAAGACCTTTTCTATTGATAGGGATCGTAAATACCTGATACCTTTCATCAAAGAAGTACTTGAGGCAAACGGGGAGATCAACCTTCTGGCATCTCCCTGGAGCCCTCCGGGGTTTATGAAAAATAATGGTGAAATGAATCACGGCGGCAAACTTAAAAAGGAGTTTTATGATATCTGGGCTAAGCTGATTGTCAAATACATTCAGGCATATGCAAAAGAGGGTATAAAGGTAGGACGACTAACAATTCAAAATGAGCCGATGGCAATTCAGCAATGGGATTCCTGCTTGTTTACTGGGGAAGATGAGAAGCAGTTTGCATGTGGATACTTGAGAAAGAGACTGGATGAAGCAGGGCTTCAGTCAGTTAAACTCAATGTTTGGGATCATAACAAGGACATGATACTTGAGAGGACAAATGATATCTTTTATGATAAGCAAGCGTTTGATTCCATAGGTGGAATAGCATTTCATTGGTACTCAGGCGATCACTTCGAGGCTTTGCAGGAAGTAAGAAATAAATACCCGGATAAAGAATTGATTTTCACAGAAGGTTGTGTTGAATATTCAAGGTTTAGCAGTGATAGTCAGATAGACAACGCTGAAATGTATGCACATGAGATGATAGGCGATTTCAAAGCTGGAATCAACGGTTTCATCGATTGGAATATCATATTGGACGAACAAGGCGGACCAAATCATGATAAGAATTATTGCGATGCTCCGGTAATGTGTGATACTAATAACGATACGATAGATATTAGATCTTCATATTATTATATAGGTCATTTCAGTCGCTTTATAAGACCTGGAGCAAGGCGGATACTTGTTTCCGGGTTTACAGACAAACTAGAGTATGTGGGATTTTTGAATCCTGACAATGAAATAATTTTAATTATTATGAATAAGACGGATAAACCACAGAATTTCAACATTTTTTGTGAAGGCAAATTATGTAGGATTCAATTAGAGGCACATTCAATTATGACAGCAACCTGGTATGCAGGCATCAATAAATAATACTTGACTGGTTTTATTGATTGGAAGGGGATATATGAAATCATATAAAAAGGTTATAATAGCAGTATCTGTGGCAATTATTATAGTTGTCGGTACTACTGCTGGAATAGTATACAACAAAAAAGTGGGCAAAGTATTCTTTGACAAAAGCAGTGTAACGAAAAGCCAGGTTCTCAGAGCTAGTGGTAAGAAGCTGATAATGCCATCAGGGGGGCAAGTACTTTTAAAGGGTGTAAACCTTGGTGGGTGGCTTGTACAGGAATCCTGGATGTGCCCAATAAACAAGGCGGACAAGGGATGGGGCATGTGGGATACGCGGGAGGCTTTTAAGAAGCGTGGCTTTACCGAGGAACAGATTTTAAAGCTCATGGACACATATGAAACAAATTGGATTACAGAAAAGGATCTGGATAATATAAAGGAGCTGGGAATGAACTGTGTAAGAGTCCCGTTCTGGTATGGCAACTTTCAGAAGGATGATAAGGGAACATATTATTGCGAAGAAAATATGGACAAAAACCCTGGATTTCAAAAGCTAGATTGGGTCATTGAACAGTGCAGCAAACGCGGAATCTATGTTGTACTCGATATGCACGGCGCACCGGGTTTCCAGAGCAACGACCATAGTAGCGGCAGGAGTAACAGCAGTCAATTGTTTGATGATACAGATGCAGGTAAGTACTACAGAAACCTGACGGTAGAACTTTGGCAACGGATTGCAAAGCGGTATAAAGGCAATCCGATAGTGGCTGCATATGATCTGCTTAATGAACCAATGAACGGCTTTAGTAATGGTGAAAAGAATGATCGGGTATTGTGGGACTTTTACAATGTGCTATATGATGAAATTCGTAAAGTGGACCCGGATCATATAATTTCAATGGAAGGTATCTGGGAAATGTGCAATTTGCCTAAACCCCAATCCTATAACTGGACAAATGTGTTATATCAGACTCACAATTACAACTGGAAGAAAGAAGAGATTGACCAGAAGATAAAAGATATAGATGAAAGAAAAGACTGGAACGTGCCTGTATATGTCGGAGAATTTCAGAGCGAGGGCATATGGGACTATGCATTAGACTCCTACAATAAGAATAATATCAGCTGGAATACATGGACATATAAGGGTGTAAAGAGTGGTCTTACTGGCTGGTTTCTTTATAGAAACCTTACAATGCCACTGGTTAATCCTGAGATGGACAGTTATGATACAATACTTCAGAAATGGGGAATGGTTGGCACAGCAGAGCAAGGATTTAAACAGGATGAATACCTATGCGGCATAATAAAGAAATACACTTCACAGGCAAATTGATCAGAATCTGAAGGCGCAGGGAATTTGAATGAAGTTTCTTAACAAAAGGTTGTTTTGTAATATGGGTGGATTATATAGTACAAATTATCTGCTATAATATAAATGTGGCAGACTATGGCAGGTGAGTATTGTGGGAAAAATTACGATAAAAGATGTAGCAAGAGAGGCGGGAGTTGCAATCTCCACTGTCTCAAATGCTTTGAATAATTCAGATTTGGTAAGTGAGGATACAAAAGCTCGTATTATAAAAATAGCAGAGCAAATGAATTATATACCAAACATGAACGGTAAATATTTGAAATCCAGGAGGACCAATACGCTTGGATTTATTTCTTCGAGCATTAGGGGTCAGTATTTTTATGTACTACTAGACGCATTAAGCAGCGAATGTGAAAAGATGGGCTATGTAATCAATTTTATCATCACTAAGGATAAAAATATAATAATGAATAATATTCTTGGGAAATCTTTTGATGGCCTTTTCATATATGAAGGCGAGCGCATTGGCCAGCAAGAACTAGACATCATTGAGCAAAATCATATAAGCACAATATTATTTGACCGTAATTACAACAGCAATTTTATCAGTAGTGTAATTTTTGACTCATATAAAACGGGATATGATGTTACCAGATATCTGATTAATTTAGGCCATAAACGAATTTTTTTTCTGGAGGGTGCGGACGATGTATACGATAGCAACGAAAGAAAGAAAGGGTATATGGACGCCATGAAAGATTATGGCATTGAATTTCGTGAAGATTATATTGTCAGAGGTATGTTTGAAGAGGTATTCACATATAATACTGTGATTTACCTGATGAAGGTAAAAAATATAGATGCACCTGATGCTTTTATTGCCGGCAATGATCTTAGTGCCATCGGATGTATAAAGGCGTTGCATGAATTGGGATACAAGGTGCCTGATGATATAAGTGTTGTTGGATTTGATGATATTGAAATAGCACAGTATTTTACGCCGACTTTGACAACTATAAGAAACCCTATTCAAAGGCAGGGCATACTTGCAGTGGATTTAATGATAAAAATGATTAATAATGGGCAGAAAGGGATATCAGAGTCGCTTCATGGGAAGTTGATGCCACGAAATTCATCAGGCATTTGCAGCAAGCTCAATATATAGCCCATAAGGGAACTTATATTTGTGCCTTTGAGGTTTTTCAGTGTGTGCTCCGCTTCTATGTTCCTTGTTAAACAGACGGTTGATATAAATTAAATTTCTTACGGAAAGCACCATCGTATAAGGGTGGTGCTTTTTGTATTATGGGAACCCCCACGTTAGACAATGCACTTAAAGGGGTACAGTTGTATTAGATCAAATGCAATTATTGTGAACATAAGTACCGCCTCTATCCCTGTTGAATTATGAAGAAAGTAGTGGTCTTTTTGGAAGTCTCTTATATAAAAGAGTGTACCTATACAGTACACTCTTCCACATTAGCAGATTCGATTTTTATTTTATTCAATGTACTTATAATATTTCCTACGCATTGCTCATTATTAATATTTTTAAGTAAACATTCAATATTAACTCCATTTTGAACATAAGATAAATATAAATATTCATTATGAATTTGGGTTTTCTTTTGCATTGCTACGGATGCTACACCAAATATTAAAAATCTAGTAAAAGTTGCATCTCTCTGTATTTGGTCTTCAGTTTTAAACTCATATTTAACAAGTTGATTTATTGGAATTTCTTGACCTGTATTTGTATTTTCTTTGTAAAAAAATATTGAATTATTTTTGTGTATTTGGAATAAGATATTATCATTTGTTTGTAGGTAAGGGTGTCCTCCTATATGTGTAAGTTTAATTTCTGTAAGTATATTTTGAGCTTTTCTACGAAGATTTTCTTTTTCTTCTTTTTCTTTGGTTTGTTTTGATGTCTCTTCTGCAGTAGCTTTGCATACATAGATTAACAGTATAATAAAAACTATAAAAGAAAGTGCTACAAGCATACTAAAACCTTCTTCACTAAGATCATCAATTGTTGTAAATAATAGTTGGATATTTGCCCAAACATACATTATATATCACCTCAATTCAATTTGTGATATTTACCTAATTGAATTATATTGTATATGATTGCAAATGTCAATTAATGGTACGATGCTATGCTTAAAACATGGACTTAATCGAATTTAATTGCCCTACATTTAATTTGTTTACGTTAACTGATACAAAATTATCATTTTAAAGTTAATTTTCTTAAAGCATTTGATATATATTTGATCGCCATAATAACTATAAGTTGGCGTATTGTTAAAAAGTGCGTAATGTTTTTGAGCCTTTAGCATCTCTTAAAATTTTTTTATCTGTTTATCCGTAACTTGTCCCATAAAAAACGACATAGAATCTTACCAATATAATATAAATCAAATCGTGGGAGATTTAAAAATAATCTCTGACTGGTTAATCGAAAGAAATAAGAAAGAAGATTTTACAGTTTATACGGATGAGGATTTTCATAGTAGTGTTTACAAAAACCTCGAAAGTAGTTTTAAAGATATTTTTAAGTAAAAATATTGTTCGCGACCTCCATCCCATCAAAAAAAACCAAAACCGGCAATGCCGGTTTTTTTGGTCTATATATAAAAGGGGGAGAATGTGTCTTTATTTACTATATTTATA
>DIRE01000089.1:0-3338 GCA_002426575.1 Clostridiaceae bacterium UBA5444
TTGGTGGGTACTACAGGGCTCGAACCTGTGCCCCTCTGCTTGTAAGGCAGATGCTCTCCCAGCTGAGCTATGCTCCCATATGTGTTCATTTTGGCGACAAGTAATAGTATATAGTATTTAATATCCCTTGTCAACAAGTTTTTACTTGATTCTCAAAAGGTTTTTATTTAGCCTCTAGGAATCGCGTATTTATATCTTAACTAAATTTAACGCCCATGTCAACATTATTCTATATTATTTTATGCATTCTTTAGCAATTCGTATATCTCTTCTCTTGTAAAGTTATATCTTTTATTGCAAAAATGACAGACAACCTCTGTAGTTTCCTCGCTTTCTGCAATATCTTGAAGTTCCTTTTTCCCAAGGCTTAATAGCATCTCTTCGACCTTCTTTTTACTGCACCCGCATATAAAGTCCGGTTCATACTCTGAAAGTATTTGAAAGTCCATTCCATCAAATAGTTCATCTAGTATAGTATTCATGCCTCCATCTTTGTTTATTGCCTCTGTAACAGATGGAATCTCGTCTAGCCTATATGTTAATATATCTCTTGTAAAATCGTCAGCCTCTGGCATCATCTGTATTATAAATCCACCGGCTGCTAATATGCTCATATCCCTATCTACAAGAACGCCTAAAGATACTGCAGAAGGTACTTGCTCAGAAGCTGCAAAATAATATGTTATATCCTCAGCTATCTCTCCGGATACAATAGGTACTTGGCCTATATAAGGCTCTTTAAGCCCCATATCCTTAATAACTGTCAGATTGCCATCTATTCCAACTGCTCCACCCACGTCAAGCTTTCCTGCCGCATTTAGAGGGATATCCACATTAGGGTTTAACACATAACCTTTTACTATACCTTTGCTGTCACCAATTGCAGCAATTCCTCCTATATCCCCTCCCCCATTTATCTGTAGAGTAATCTTATCCTTATCATCTTTAAGCATTACTCCCATCATGGAAGCAGCTGTAAGCATACGTCCTAGGGCTGCCGAAGCTACAGGGGAACACCCATGAGTTTTGCTTGCCTTCTCAACAAGATTCGTAGTAATTGCTGCAAAAAACCTAACATCACCATTTTTTGCAATACCGCGAATAATCTTATCTTTCATATTTATTCCTCCAAAATTAAAAATAATTAAAGGCTACATTGGTTGACTTCTGCTATTCTAGTAAGCCAACATAGCCAGAAAATTAAAAACCCCGGATAAACCGGGGGTTTTAGTTTAAGTTTAAACTTATTTTGCAAGAGTTACATTAGCTGCTTGAGGTCCTTTTTCGCCATCAACTATATCAAATTCTACTTCTGTGCCTTCTTCAAGGTTCTTAAAGCCTTCCATTTGAATAGCTGAATAGTGAACAAATACATCATTGCCATCTTCTCTTTGGATAAATCCATATCCCTTTTCACTGTTAAACCACTTAACTTTTCCTCTTTCCATTGCATACTGCCAGTTTTAACATCAAATACTGCTAACTTGCTGATTAGTTTTTCATATGTAATTGGAGATAAAACCGGCTCCTCGCCTACCTTTCATTTAATATTGCAATTAATGGCCGGTTAAAAACAATTAACACAAATGTTAAAATCACTTAGAATTTCAACTGAGCCACTATATTGATAACTACTTTATAATAAAGTAATATCTCATATTCATTAGTTTAACATATGGATGTTTCCATGTAAAGCATAAATTAGCTATTATTTTTTTGAACAATAAAATTAATTCTTTCTGACTTTATGCTTGGACTATTAAATGTAAATCCATCATATATCTCAATATTACTAAAACCTGCATGCCTTAGCATTTGGGTTAACTGATCTATTTTATATATTCTCTCTGTATGAATCTCATCAAACCTTCTATAAAGTTCCCCCTCTTTAACAAAAAAACTAATATAAAAGTCAACAGTATCATCATTTAAATAATTATCCCATATATATACAATGTCATCTTCATTATAAGTAAAAGTATTATTCCCTATTATATTTCTTAATTTATAGGGAGAGTTTATATCAAATATTAGTATCCCATCATCTTCAATATGATCATAGGCCCAGTTAAATAAAGATATTATTTGGTTATCGTCAGTTAAATAATTAATACTGTCGCATAAACAAAGCATCACACCAAACTTTTCATTTATCATCATGTTAGCCATATCTTGGCACAAAAACTTTATACTTACATCGTTATCTAATGCCTTTGAGTATGCAACGCTAAGCATATCCGAAGAAAAATCTGCAGCAGTAACCTTAAAGCCTAATTTGGCCATATTAATTGATATATTGCCAGTACCACAAGCCATCTCAAGCAACCTTTTTGATTTTAGATTTTTTCTATTTATTATTTCAATTATATAGTTGCTCCACATTTGATAGTCTATATCCGTGGTAAGCCTATCGTAATAATAGGAAAAGTCTCTATATTGTATATTACTTTCCATTCGTATTATCATCCTTCTCCTTCAGTTTGTTGTATATATTAACAAGTGCACTTGATGCTTTTTCCCTATATAAAATATCAGCTAAACTATCTTGGGCGGTCTCTCCATAATTTATTATAATAAGCTTTTTAGAAAGACTTGGTAGATAGTTTACTGGGCTTACTTGAAGGCTTGATCCTACAACAATCATTAAATCTGCTTTTTGAGCCTTTCTCCATGCTCTATCAAAGCATTTAGGGAGGCTGTCTCCAAACAAAACAACATCAGTTCTTATAACCCCTCCGCAATGACAAATAGGAGGAATTTCACCCTTCTTAATCTTCTCTTCTACCACGTCATAACCATATCTTTCTCCACATTTAAGGCAATGCATAGTTTTCAGGTTTCCGTGAACCTCCATTACATCTACTGATCCTGCTTCATAATGAAGGTTATCAATATTTTGAGTTATTATACTATCTATATACCCTTCTTTCTCCATCTTAGATAGTATTATATGGGCTTTATTAGGGCTTGCCCCTCTCATTGAGCCAAGTATCTTAAACCCCACATTATAAAAAACATCAGGCCTATTATATAAAACTCCTTTAGATAATGCCTCCATTGGATCAACCTTTTCCCACAATCCACTATTAGGACTCCTAAAATCCGGTATTCCACTCTCCGTGGAAACACCTGCACCTGTTAATACAACAGTCATTTTACTTTTCAAAATCATATCTGCAATTTCCTCATATACCGGAATAGCCAAAATACCACCTCCATCTTCCTCTATACCACAATTATATCATATTAATAATTTACTGTTGGTTTTTAAACCTACTGCTCGTTTTTAAACCTTTAAACCCACTGTTCGTTTATAAACCGGATATGTTGATTGACTT
>DIRE01000089.1:3512-56532 GCA_002426575.1 Clostridiaceae bacterium UBA5444
TTGACTTCCGCTGCTCCAAAATGCCCATTTTTCCCAAAGTAGATAAATAGGATAAAAATGGGCATTTAAGTCGCTGCTACAGTAAATCAACATATCCGGGGATTAGCATTTTACCGATAAGTCAATTCAACATATCCCGAAATCAGCACTTTGACAAAATAAACAGGCTGGCTTAAAGTAGAAAAGCTACTTAAGTCAGCCTATTTAACCTTTATTACCATTTAGGTATCCTGCCATTTTTAAAATCTTCTTCTCTTCTGTCCCTGTTTCTTCTTGTCATTATGCCGCCTATTTGGCCTGTCTCTTTTGCAGTAAGACTGCTCCATCCATACTTTTCTACTTTATCTTTAAGCCCTAATTCTTCAGCTATTTCGTATTTTAACCTTTCTCTTTCTTTTTCCTCATCAGAAAGTTTTTTATTAGATGTTATTTTTGCCTTTATAACTTTCTTAAATGGTGTTTTGCGAATTAAGCTATCATCCAAAAAATCATAGTACTTCATATAATACCCCCTTAGTACTTAAATATTATATGGAAATACTATGATTTTATTCATAAGTTAATATTACTGTTATCACAATAATATTAATATAGATGACATGCAACGAAATGATCTTTATCTACTTCTTTTAATTCAGGCATTACTTCTGAACATATTGGTTTTGCATATTTACATCTTGCCCTAAATCTGCATCCAGGCTTTGGGTTAATAGGACTTGGTACATCACCCTCAAGTACTATCCTTTGCCTGCTTCTTTCAATATCCGGATCTGGAATAGGAATAGCCGAAAGAAGTGCCTGAGTATATGGATGCAACGGTTTTTTATAAAGCTCTGCACTTGATGCAAGCTCAACTAATGTACCTAAATACATAACTCCAACCCTATCACTTATATGCTTTACCATAGAAAGATCATGAGCAATAAATAAATAGGTAAGACCCTTTTCTCTTTGGAGTTTAATTAATAGATTAACTACTTGAGCTTGTATTGATACATCTAAGGCTGATATAGGCTCATCGCAAACAATAAAGTCAGGCTCTACTGCAAATGCCCTTGCAATACCAACTCTCTGCCTTTGCCCTCCAGAGAACTCATGAGGGAACCTGCTTGCATGCTCTTTATTTAAGCCTACAGACCCTAAAAGTTCATATATCTTTTCTGTTCTTTCCTTCCCAGTATATAAATGGTGAATATCTATTCCCTCACCTATAATATCTCCAACAGTCATCCTTGGATTTAGTGATGCATAAGGGTCTTGGAAGATTATCTGTGCCCTTTTTGAAAACTCCTTTTTCCCTCTTTTATCTAGGTTTTGTACATTAATGCCATCAAATATAACTTCTCCACTAGTTGCAGGATACATTCCTAATATGGTTCTGCCTGTTGTAGTTTTACCACATCCTGATTCTCCAACAAGCCCTAAAGTTTCCCCTTCTTTAACAACAAATGAAACATCATCTACAGCTTTTAATATGGATTTAGATCCGACCCTAAAGTATTTTTTTAAATTTTTAACTACAAGTAATTCCTTCTGATTAGTAGACAATCTTGTTTCCTCCATTTCCTATGGGAATATCAACCTTTGGTGCATATGGATGGTGTAACCAGCACTGCACCTTATGGGTGTCACTAATTTCTGTCACCTCTGGAATAGCCTCTCTGCATATCTGCATGCAGTAATTACATCTTGAGGCAAAAGGACATCCTACTGGAGGTGCTAGCAAATCTGGAGGAGTACCTTGGATTGATGTCAAGTCTTCCTTCTGATTTAAATCCAATCTAGGCACTGAACTAAGCAATGCCCATGTATATGGATGTTGTGGATAATAAAATATATCATCAGTATTTCCTCTTTCAACTATCTGGCCTGAATACATAACAATAACATTTTTTGCAATATCAGCAACAACACCTAAATCATGAGTGATAAGTATTATTGCAGTACCCAATTTCTTCTGTAAATCCTTCATTAAATCTATTATCTGAGCTTGTATTGTAACATCTAATGCTGTTGTTGGCTCATCTGCAAGAAGCAATTTAGGATTACATGCGAGAGCTATAGCTATCATTACCCTTTGCCTCATACCTCCAGAAAACTCATGGGGATACTGTTTTGCTCTGCTTTCTGCGTTTGGTATCTCAACAAGTTCCAGCATCTTTACTGCCTCTTTCAATGCTTCCTTTTTTGACATACCATTATGAATTATTAAGCTTTCAGCAATTTGATTCCCTACTTTCATGGTAGGGTTTAATGATGTCATAGGGTCTTGAAACACCATGCTCACTTCTGACCCTCTATATTGTTCTAATTCTTTATTTGTAAATTTCAGTATATCTTTCCCATCAAAGTGGACACTGCTCCCTTTTTTAATTTCTCCAGGAGGAGTTTGTATAAGTCCTATTATAGTTTTAGCTGTAACAGTCTTTCCACATCCGGATTCACCGACAATGGCCAAGGACTCTCCTTTATCAACATCAAATGATATTCCTCTTACTGACTGAACTTCGCCAGCATATGTGTGATATGAAACTCTCAAATCTCTTACTTCAAGTAGCTTTGCCATATATATCTCCCCCTTTACTGTCTAAGCTTTGGATCAAGAGCATCTCGTAATCCATCACCAAGTAAGTTAAATGCCAATACAGTCAAACATATAGCAAGTGCAGGAAATATAAGTTCATGAGGATGATTTGTCATAACCCCTTGTCCTTCAAAAACCAATGCACCCCAGCTAGTGTCAGGCGATTGTACCCCTAATCCCAAGAAACTTAAAAAGGCTTCATCAAATATAAATCCTGGTACATCCATTGTCATGTACACAATAATAATACCTATTGTATTAGGTATTAAGTGCTTAAATAGCACTCTACTGGAATTTGCTCCTAATGCCTTTGCAGCAAGTATATACTCAGAGCCTTTAAGCTGCATTACCTGCCCTCTTATAAGCCGCGCAATGCCAACCCATCCAGTTATACACAATGCTAATATCAATGTAAAAACGCCTTTAGGAAGAACTAATAGCAATAATATAACAACTAATAGGTAAGGGACACTTGCAACTACTTCTGCAATTCTCATCATAACCATGTCGACTTTTCCGCCAAAGTATCCGCTTATGCCTCCATATATACATCCTACTACAAGCTCTATAAAAGTTCCTACAAACCCTATAATTAAAGAAACCCTTCCGCCTTTCCAAACCCTTACAAACAGGTCTCTGCCAAGGTTATCTGTTCCAAACCAATGCTGTGCAGAAGGTCTTTGGTTTAATAACTCATAATTTTGTTCACTAAAATCTTGTTTAGAAAATATAGGTACAAATATTGTCAGTACTATAATTACCAGTAAAATGCCAAGTGATAATATTGCTACTTTATTTTGCTTTAGCCTTCTCCAAGCATCCTGCCAGAAGCTTAAATTGGGTCTTACGATAGCTTCAGCATCTTTATCTTTACAACCTATTATCACAAACTTATCTTTATTTACATCTACCATAATACCCCTCCTTACTTTTTATTAGTAGCTTCAAGCTTTATTCTTGGATCTATTAGCACATAAATAATGTCAACAATTAACAGTGATAATACATAAAGGAACGAGAAAAATACCGTAAGAGACATTACAACCGTGTAGTCCCTATTTCCTATTGCATTTACTAATTCTCTTCCAAGTCCTGGGACTGCAAATAGTTGCTCAACTACAATAGTACCAGTAATTATACTTGCTATTCTTGGTCCTAATATAGTTACTACAGGGATCATTGCATTCTTTATTATATGCTTCCAAACTAATGTAAACTTAGGTACCCCTTTAGATTTTGCCATTAATACATAGTCTTGGTTAATTACATCAAGTACGGCAGTCCTCATAAATCTTGCATTTGATGCAATGCCAGGTAATGCTAGTGAAAGGGTTGGCAAAACGGTATATTTAAAACCTGAAAACATATGTGTTTTACCTGTCCACCCTGCAATTGGCAATCCAAACTTTCCTCCTACATATAATTGCAAAAGTACTGCAAGAACAAAGCTAGGTATTGATATTCCTATTATAGCAATAAACATTACAGTATAATCGACCCATGTTGATCTGTGGAAAGCTGCTATAATACCTAATGGCAGTCCAATAATAAGTCCTAATAACACTGCTTGTATGCCTAGTTTAAATGATGCTGGAAATTGATCCTTTATTATAGTATTAACGCTTCTGCCTGGATAATGAATGGATTCACCTAAATCCCCTCTTACAAGATCATATAGATAATACCCATACCTAACGTAAATCGGCTCATCAAGCTTATATTTTTTCCTTATATTTTGCTGTACGCTTTCCGGTAATGCCTTTGCTTTTGCCCCTATTGGGTCACCAGGTATAAAATTAACTAACATAAAAGTAACCGTAGCAATAATAAAGAGTGTAATAAACATATAGCCTATCCTCTTCATTATATATTTCCCCATTAATGTCCCTCTCCCTTCTCTCCTTATAATAGCAGAACTACAACAGGATCTATGTCCTGTTGTAGTTGCTACTTACAAATGGAAATGTAGTATTTAAAATCTAGCACATATTATTTTCCTTGTACGTAAACATCTCTCAAAATATAATATCCGCTAAATGCTGGTATATACATACCCTTCATATAGTTCTGTTCGAATGAGTTTACGTCTTGATAAAAATAAGGAGATATTACTGCATCTTTTACAAGAAGCAATTCTTCTGTCTCTCTAAATAATTCCAATCTCTTTTTCTGATCTGTTTCTGTGCTTAACTTCTTAATTAAATTATCATACTCAGCGCTCTTATATTTTGCTTCATTATTTGGGTTGTTGCTTGTAAATATTGAGAAGAATGAGAGTGCATCATTAAAGTCTGCTCCCCATCCACCTGTACAAATATCAAAGTTTCCTTGCTGTCTATCGCTAAAATATGATGGACCATCAACAGCATATTTAATTTCGATATTAATACCTAAATTCTTTTTAAGTTGGTTTTGAATATATTGTGCTTGAGCTGTTCTTGTTGAGTTAGCTTTTCCTTGTAAAAGCGTTAACTTAATCTTTGAAGGATCAGGATCTTTTCCTAACTCTTGTAATCCTTCAGCCAATAACTTTTTAGGATCTGGGTTATCAGCCATAACCTTCTTTAGAGGCTCTTCAATGTTTTGTCTATAATCATCATCTCCAACTGTAAGAACTGGTGGAACCATACCGAATGCTGGTATGTTTCTCTTCCATATTATATCTATTTGTTGCTGTCTATCATAAGCAAGTGATATTGCTAATCTTATTTTAGGATTCTTTAAATATTCATTAGTATGATTAAAAGTGTAATAGAATACTGATGGTAAAGCACCTTGAACGTGTTTAAACTCTCCGCTTTCTGCTTGTTTTGAAAGTCTAACTAGGTCATCACCTGATGCTCCTGCCATATCAAGCTCTTTTGTTTCAAACATCTTAACTATTGTAGTTGGCTCCTCCAGTACTGTACCAACTGCCTTTTGAAGCTTAATGTTTTTTGCATCCCAATATTTTTCATTCTTTGCATAAACTATTTTAGAGCCCTTTGCATATTCAGATACTACAAATGGTCCATTATAAACAGTCTTGTCTATGCTTGACCCATACTCTTTGCCATACTTTTCAACTATATCTTGCCTCTGAGGTGATAATCCACCAAATGCAAGCATCTTTTCAAAGTATACTGTTGGTTGTTCTAGTGTTACCTCAAATGTTTTATCATCTACTGCTTTTATTCCAACATCCTCTATTTTAGCTTTTCCTTCTCTATAAGCTTCTACGCCTTTTACGCAGTTTATAAATTCACCATAATCTGCAGCTGTATCTGGATTTACTAATCTTTTCCATGCATATTCATAGTCATGAGCGGTAACTGGTTTATCATCTGACCATTTAGCATCTCTTAATTTAAAAGTGTATACAAGTCCATCATCTGATATCTTTACATCTTCTGCACCTGCTTTTTCAACATCGGGTTTTCCGTCCTTTTCTACTTCTCTAAATAAGCCTTCATAAACATTTGACATTACAGTAAAAGATTCCATATCATTTACTGCACAAGGGTCAAGAGATGAAAAATCATATCCTACAAGATTTACAGTTTGATCTGCATCAATTTCCCCGTTATTAGACTTGTCTCCCCCGTCTGTTTCTTTAGCCCCGCAGCCTGTCAATAAAACAGAGATAACAAGCATAAACGAAAGTAAAACAGATAATACTTTCTTCCTTTTCATTTTATTTCCCCCTTTAATTTAATACTTTTATTGTATTTATAATAAGTATAATAAGCAAATTTACTTATTATACACAATTATTAAGTGTGTTATACGGACATTCGTTCGCCATATAAATACAATTTAATATTATCATTCTATCACCATATCAATTATTCTTCAATAAAGTTACAAATATTTATCCGTCATTTATTTTTAGATTATTGTTGATGATATTCTTGCATAATATGGTTGATACTTTTATTAATTGTACATACTTTAGGCCATTTTTAAAGAAATATTGGTAAGTATTAGGCTTGTCTGCATATTGCACACGCAAAAAGCTTATATTTATTAATAAATAATTTTTTATATCATAGCATATGCAAATACCTATGTCAATAACAAAATTAAATTGCATAATAGTACAACTATACAGAATTTTCTCATATACCACAAAGTGCCATATCCTGAATTGTCCAGTACATCCCACCCTTGATTATCAAGGGCTTCTAAATTTAATTATACTTCATTTTTTCTTTTTTACAAACTTTATTACAATATTTATATTTAAGGCTAATTTTCACGTGTTAGCGAATATTCTGAAAATTGCAAGTTCTAATTTTTTTCTTGAACTCTACTGTGCATAAAATTTCATTTTAAATATTTTACATATTCTTATTGACACATAAAGCTTGTACTGGTATTTTAAATATAAGCACAATGTTAGCACATAATTGCAATATTGTAGTCAAATTATTAGCACATAGTGAATATAATACTTCAGGGGGATTTATTATGCTAACTGAGGAAAGAAAGAAAATAATACTTCAGATGCTAGAAGAAGATGGAATTGTAAAAATAAATCAGCTTGCAGAAAAGTTTGATGTTTCAATTTATACCATCAGGAGGGATCTAACCGATCTTGAGAAAAAAGGCCTTCTTAAAAAAACTCATGGAGGCGCTGTTAAAATTCAAAAGGCCATGTGGCTTCCTACCATAGAAGAAGGCGAAAAAGAAGCAATGGCTGAAAAAAAAGCAATCGCTAAAAAAGCATCTGAATATATAGAAGATGGTGACACTATCTTTCTAATTGGGAGCATGATCACTCGGGCCATAATACCTTACATTTTCAATAAGAAAATAACGGTTGTCACAAATTCTATAGACATAGGTAAAATCGTCTGCCAATACTCTAATATAGAAACAATAATAGTTGGAGGCAGAGTCAAGAACTTTAAAGGGAACATACTTGGAGGCAGGGCAATTAGTGATGTTAATGCCTTCTATTTTGACAAATCAATTATTCCATGTGCAGGTATTGAATCAAAAGGCGGGGTTACAACATCCACTATAGATACAGCAGATTTTACCCGTGCAGTAATAAGCTCTACAATGGAAAATATAGTTGTAGCAGATTACAGAAAAATAGGAAGAGTTACTTTTTCAAAGGTGTGTGATGCATCTGATATAAAAATACTAATCACTGATGAAAAAGCTGATAAAAATGAATTAGACAAAATATCGAAAAAAGGTGTTTCCATTGAAACCGCAGTAGAATCTTAAGATTAGGATTAAAATTAGAATTAATTAGGGAGGTAATTATAAATGGATAATGTTAATGTTGCAGTTGTAGGAGCAACTGGTATGGTAGGGAGAAAAATGCTTGAGGTTTTAAGCGAGAGAAATTTCCCTATAAATAATCTATATCTTTTTTCATCAAAAAAGTCTGCAGGAAGTAAGATTGAATATAATGGTAAAGAATATACCGTACAAGAGCTCACTGAAGATTCCTTTAATGAAGGTATGGATATTGCACTGTTTTCAGCTGGTGGAGATACTAGTTTAAAATTTGCTCCAATAGCTACATCAAAAGGCATAGTTGTAATAGATAACAGCAGTGCTTGGAGAATGAATAAAGATGTACCCCTTGTAGTTCCAGAAGTTAATCCTGAAGATGTAAATCTGCACAAGGGAATAATTGCAAACCCAAATTGCTCAACAATACAAGCAGTTGCTGCACTTAAACCACTTCAACAAAAGTATGGAATAAAAAGAATTGTATATTCAACATATCAGTCTGTTTCTGGTGCAGGATTAGGAGGATATAATGACCTTGAAAATGGATATAAAGGAGAAGCTCCTAAAAAGTTTATATATCCTATAGCTGGAAACTGTATCCCACATATAGATTCATTTCTCCCAAATGGCTATACAAAAGAAGAAATGAAAATGGTGGACGAAACAAGGAAAATCTTCCACGATGATACACTTAAGATAACGGCTACAGCAGTTAGGGTTCCAGTTTTTTATAGCCATAGCGAATCCATAAACGTTGAATTGATGAATGATTTTGATTTAGATGAACTAAAGTCTCATTTAAAAAATAGCCCTGGCATAATACTTCAAGATGAAATTGAAAACAATATTTATCCAATGCCCGTATTAGCTACTGGTAAAGATCAGGTTTTTGTTGGAAGGATTAGAAGAGATGAAAGCGTAGATTATGGAATCGATATGTGGGTAGTCGCTGACAATATAAGAAAAGGCGCTGCAACAAATGCAGTTCAGATAGCTGAATTGCTATTATAATTAAAGGCCTACTGAAGGCCTACTGAAGGCCTAAACGCCTAATATTATTTAAATGAAAGGATGGTAAATATGAGTATTTTTACAGGCTCTGGTGTTGCTATAGTCACACCTTTTACTGAAAATGGGGTGGACTTTAAAAAACTTGAAGAGTTAATTGAATGGCATATCAAAGAGGGTACTGATTCAATAATTATCTGCGGTACTACTGGAGAGGCTTCCACAATGAGCCAGGAAGAGAAAAAAGAAACTATCAAATTTGCCATAGATGCAGTAAACAAAAGGATCCCTGTAATTGTTGGTACAGGAACAAACAATACTAGTTATTCTGCTGATTTTAGTAAATGGGCTGATGATGCTGGTGCTGATGGGCTATTGGTTATAACCCCTTACTATAATAAAACAACCCAAAGAGGATGTATAGCGCATTTCAAAGCAATTGCAGCTTCTGTTAAAAAGCCAATAATAATTTATAATGTGCCATCTAGAACAGGCATGAATATACTTCCTGAAACATTATATGAGCTTACTAAGGTTCCAAACATTTCTGGAGTTAAAGAGGCAAGCAGCGACATTGTTCAGATACTAACCATAAAAGAATTATGTGGTGATAAGCTTGATATATATTCTGGCAATGATGATCAGGTAATTCCAATACTTTCTATAGGTGGAAAAGGAGTAATATCTGTTGTGGCAAATATTCTGCCAAAAGATACCCATAATATGGTTTGTAAATACTTTAGGGGGGATTATAAAGGAGCACTTTCATTGCAGCTTAAGATGCTTCCTTTAATAAAAGCATTATTTATAGAAACAAATCCAATCCCAGTTAAAGAGGCAATGAACATGATGGGCATGGGTGTAGGCAATTTAAGACTTCCTCTTGTAGGCATGTCTGATAAAAATGCTAACATACTAAGGAATGAAATGATTAAGTATGGTATCAAACTTAAGGAGTGGTTTCATGATTAAAATATTATTAAATGGTTGTAATGGAAGAATGGGGCAGGTTATAACTAGGCTTGACTCTGAGAATGATGATGTTACAATAGCTGCAGGTGTTGATATATCACCAGAGAAATGCAAAAACTTTTATAATGTCCATTCCACCCTATCTGATGTAAAAGAAGATTTTGATGTAATAATTGACTTTTCTAATATAAAAGGACTTCCATCTATATTAGAATTTGCAACCTTAAATAAAAAGCCAGTTGTATACTGCACCACAGGTCTATCCCCTGATGACAGAGATAAGATTAACGCAGCATCTAATGAAATACCTATTTTAACATCTGCTAATATGTCAATTGGAATAAACCTTATATTAGATTTAGTAAAGCAGTGTGCTCCTATACTTGAGGATTCTTTTGATATAGAGATAGTTGAAAAGCATCATAACCAAAAGGCAGACTCTCCAAGTGGAACTGCACTTGCCATTGCAGATGCTATAAATGACTCATTAAGCCAAAAGTATGAATATACTTACGGAAGACATTCAAAGACGGAAAAAAGATCACCTAAAGAGATAGGTATACACGCATTAAGAGGAGGAAATATAGTAGGAGAGCATACCGTCTACTTTGCAGGTGCAGGTGAGGTAATTGAAATAAAGCACACCGCCTTGTCAAGAGATGTTTTTGGAGTTGGAGCACTTAAGGCGGCAAAATATTTGTATAATAAAAAAGCTGGGCTATATTCTATGGATGACATTATATCACAGGGTTAGTGTTCCCGTATTCCTATATTCCCGCATTCCCTATTTGAAGTTATAGGGAACTATTCTAAAATAGTCCCCTATAATTCCTATTATTTATTGTTTTAGTATTCTATGCCGTATCTTGCGGGAATGTCTTTATTAAAATAGTGCTTAACTTCCCCCATTTCAGTAACGAGATCAGCTATTTCTATTATCCCAGAAGGTGCATCCCTCCCAGTTAAAATAAGCTCTATGTTTGGACTTTTATCTTTAATTAATTCTATTAATTCGTCAACCTCAATAAGTTTATTTGTTAAAGCAGCCATAATCTCATCCATTATTAAAACATCACATTCTTGTGATGTTGAAACTTTTTTGCAAAATTCTAATGCTTCATTTACTTCCTGCTTTAATTGTATTTTTTCTTCAGCATCTAAAGTCCAAAAAAAACCTTTTTCCTTTTCAAACCTGAATATTTGAAACTCTGGGTAAAGTCTTTTTGCAGATTCTAACTCTCCCGTATGATCAGTTTTTAAAAATTGAACCATATAGACTTTTAACCCACATCCCACAGACCTTAGTGCCTGACCAAGTGCTGCAGTTGTTTTACCTTTTCCACATCCTGTATATACCTGAACAAGTCCTCCTTTAAGCTCCAAGTTATCTCCTCCTAACGGAATTTATATATAGTAATATGCATATGGTACTAAGAATAGTTATAACATATAGGATCTACCTTAATCAATATATAGTAACACTTTTGACAAAATATATAGCGTATACATATACCGTCATTAATATAAATTGTTTTCGTTTTTTTAATGGGAAGGAGCAGAAAAATGGATAGAATGCCTGATAAAGACTATAATCTTACTGACCCTTATGAAATAGCAAGATATATAAAAGATACAAAAAAAAGCACTCCCTTAAAAGTGTATGTAGATGGAAACTTAAGTGGATGCAGTTTTAAAGATATAAATGCTTTTGGGGACAATAACTTCTGGATACTATTTGGCGAAAATGATGTGATCCTACCTTTTTTAGAACTTAATAAAGAAAAAATAAAAAAATATATAATTGAAAGTGATAGAAGAAATTCTGCTATATCAATACTTGATTTAAAAAATATAGATGCAAGAATAGAGCCTGGAGCAATTATAAGAGACAGAGTAAAGATAGGAAAAAACGCGGTAATCATGATGGGAGCCATAATAAATATAGGAGCTGAAATAGGAGATGGAACCATGGTGGATATGAATGCCGTAATAGGTACAAGAGGAAAGCTTGGCAAAAATGTACATCTTGGTGCAGGAGCTGTTATAGCTGGAGTTTTAGAGCCTCCAAGCAGGGATCCTGTAATAATTGAAGATAATGTTTTAATAGGAGCAAATGCAGTAATATTAGAAGGTGTTCATGTAGGTGAAGGTGCAGTAATAGCTGCAGGGGCAATAGTCACATCTAATGTTGAACCTGGAACCGTGGTAGCTGGTTCCCCCGCAAGGAGAATAAAACTTGTAGATGAAAAAACCAGGAATAAAGTTAAGCTACTTGATGATCTACGAAAATAAGTTAGCGGTACATTTTTATGTACCGCTAATCTTTTATTCCTCTTCAGCTTTTTCCATTTTTGAAATTGAAACCTCATAGGCTATCTTTGAAAGCACTTCTCCATCGCCAATTTTCTTTTGGTACTCCCTGCTTTGGGCTCTTCCCCATATCTTAATATGATCTCCTATATTTAGCTTTTCAGAGAACCTTGCATTTCTTCCCCATGCAATGGCAGGTATGTAATCAGATTTATTGTATGGTCTATTAACAGCTATTAGCATATCTGTAATCTCTCTGCCAAAGGGTGTTGTCCTATATACAGGTTTCTTGCATATAAAACCATCTAGATAAATTTGATTGGGGTTTTTACTCTTTTCATCGCTAAATTTCATATCTCGTGCAAAGATTGTTAGTATAAGCCTATTGCCTCCGTCATTGTATTTATTATAAGACCGTATTTGCCCTTCTACTATAATGTCCCTGCCAATGCTCATATCAACTCCATCAATCAATCTTTCCGAAACAGTAATCGGAAGTAAGTCTGTCGCATCACTTAGCCTTGGAACCTCAACCATTAGATTATAAAATCCTTCTCCATACATCTCATGGCTAAATGTAAGCTCTGATCCAATCTTGCCCTCAACATAGGCTTTATTTGTGGTTATTACACTTTCAATCATAACCCTCTCCCCCTTTGTATTTTTACGTTTTTAACCTAAAATATACTTATTCATGAAACATGATAATTATGAGGGTTTTTTTACATTATAATTCATTTTATATTGCTAGATAGGTTGCCAAGTATACGTGTATCAAGTATTTCAATAATTTTCTCTCCTGTAATTTTCGAATCTTTACAGCAAAAGTATAGAAGCATATCGTTTTCATTTAACGAATTTATTATCTTTTCAACATCTGCTATGGTACCCTCAAAAAGCTCAAAATCTACACCTGAATCTTTAAGGCCGGTTTTAAAATCGTCAAGTAGACTAGAATTTAAAATAGAATCATTGGTATTAAAATAATATATCTTTTTTATCTTCAAAATCAGTGCCCAAGTTAATATGGATTCTAATACCTTTTTGTTGATATGAGTTATATTGTTTCTATTAAGATTAAATATTAAGTGTATGTTGTCATATGGCATGTTCTGAACAGCTTCAAAACCTGTTTCAAAGCTTAATAGGTTCTCACATATATTATTGACCACCCCAAATCCATTTTCGTATAATATACTCAAGCCTAGCTTTTGGATTGCATTGTTATTTAAGGAAGATATAATTTTGTTTACCTCTATACCATAAATCAATGAAACAGTAATTACAGCAAGCCCGTTATATACATTATATTGCCCATAGGTTTTAATTACAAATGGTATCTCCATTGGAACAATTATGGTATTATATTTGTTACGTATTTCTCTTTGTAGGCAATAGCAGAATCTAACGTCCTTTCCACATTCTATGCTTGATGCTGTAACTGTAGCTTTATTCCCTAATCCGTAGGTTATAAGATAGGTATTCTCAATATCTATTATTATTCTCTTCCAATTTGAATCGTCTGTATTTAATATTATAGTCTTAACCCCTGGAGATGAACTTAAAAGCTCGTTTACTTTTCTTATACCTTCTGAAGTATTCTCATAAGAACCTTCTGATATATGGGTATGTATTATCATGTCAAAACTTATACCAAGCAAATAGTTATTTTCAAGATTCTCCTTATTAATCTCAATTAATATAATATCATCTTTTCCAGAAATAATTAACTGTTTATATACTTCAATATCCGTCATTATTCTTTTTTGAATGGCATTTTTTTCATCATTTATAATCTCTACCTTAAGGCCTGACGAGGTAAATATATTCCACAGCATATTTGCTGTCGAAGTTTTTCCATTTGACCCGAAAATTCCAATTACATAAACCTCTTTATTTGATGGTGAAAGCATTATAACACCCCTATAGATTGATAAATATAAATTTACTGTATACATATGTATATATGGTATACAGTAAATTTATATTTATTCCATATTAAGTTTAACAAGTGAGTAAGTGAGCAAAAGCCTATAGCTGCTTTTGCCTTCCATCCCCATCTATATAGTAATTATTTTTTAGTAGCAGCTCAGATACTGTATAAAACTTGTATCCATCCTTCCTTGCATCTTCAATAATTTGTGATAAAGCTTCACAGGTATTAAGTGCTGATGAATGAAATAATATTATAGAACCTGGCCTTATATTTTCCATAACCTTTTTAGAGATTTTACTAGGCTCTACATCTTTATAATCACAAGAATCCACATCCCATTTAATTATGGAATAATTTATTTTCCTTGCCTCCTTAATAAGCCTATTATCAAATTCCCCATAGGGCATTCTAAATAATGTGGTTTTTCTTCCAATAATTTCGCTTATAATTAATTCGCCATCTATTATTTCATTCTTTATTTCGCTGTTTGTAAGTCCCACCATTCTAATATGATTTTGTGAGTGGTTTCCTATCTCGTGGCCTTGATTATATATCTCTTCCACCAAACTAGTATGCTTTTTAGCCCAATTACCAGTTAAAAAAAATGTGCCTTTAATACTATATCTTTTTAATGTAGCCAATATATCTTCTAAGCAGTCATCCCCCCAATTGCAGTCAAAGGTAATACAAATTCTCTTATCAGGCACATCAACAGAACAGATTGGTGTTTCTTTTTCATTATTCATGTATGTACCCACTATTTCTTTTCTTATTCTTTGTGAATATACTGCAGATATAGTAAGTACTATAACTATTATAAATATCCTCTTTATTGTTTTTTTGGTAATCAGAACAATTTGCAAATAAATACCCCCATACCAGTTTCTTGACTGATATATTATACTTGGTAATTTATATATTTAGAACATAGTATTTTATGCTTTTGAACTAAACTAAATTGTAATTATGCCAATAAACAAAGCCTAGAGATTTAGAAAATTTCCTAAATCTCTAGGCTTTGTTAAATATAAGGCAGTTATTAGTTATAAAGCACGATCATCTCTTACTTTTATTATAAACATTCCAATAATGCTTATTACTATTAATAAAATGCTTACCACTTGAGCAGTCCTAAGCCCCCCCATCATTAAGCTATCCGTTCTTAATCCTTCTATAAAATATCTGCCAATTGAGTACAGTATTGTATAGATGAAAAATACATATCCATTATGCTTGTTTTTCTTTCTATATATCATAAGAAAAATAAATATAATTAAATCCCATATGGATTCATATAAAAACGTGGGATGATAATATGTCCCTCCTATAAACATTTGCTTTTGAATAAACTCTGGAAAATGGCTAATAAACTCATAACTTACAGGGCCTCCATGAGCCTCTTGATTAAAAAAGTTCCCCCATCTTCCTATGGCCTGCCCGAGTATTATACTAGGTGCACATATATCTGCAATCTTGAAAAAGCTAATGTTTTTCTTTTTTGTATATATAATAGCTGCAATAACTGCACCTAATACCCCACCATGTATTGCAAGGCCTCCTCCTCTTATATCAAATATTTCAATTAGATTATCCTTATAATTTGCCCATTCAAATGCAACATAATATAACCTTGCACCCACTATTGCAGATGGAATTGTAATAAGAAAAATATCTAGCAAATTGTCTTCATCAACATTGACTCTTTTGCCTTCTCTAAGTGCTAGTACAGCTCCTATTAGCATAGCAGACGCTATAAGTATGCCATACCACGCTATTGGAATCCCAAATAAATTAAATGCAACTGAATCCATAAATTCTCCCCCCCAAAGCTTTTTATTGCCTTGATTATTCACTGCCTAAATCAATATAACACTATGTATCTTTAGATATTATAATCAATTGATTCATTTGTCAATTCTATAATTTATTAACTTTACTGCCCATAGGACATACTCTTATACATATTCCGCATACCGAGCCTCTTCCAATTCCTTTATAATTTGCATTCATATATTCACTGCAGGCTTGCGGATCTATAATATCAGAGCGTTGAGAGCCTTCCCTCCAGTTTTGGCCATATATGGCCATGGCAGGGCAAGCCTTTTTACATAAGCTGCAGCTGCCACAGTCTCTTTTTATAATATTATTTTCTATAGGTAATTTCATATTGGTTAGAACTGTACCAAGCCTCACCCTAGGCCCAAACTCTGGTGTTATAAGAAGCCCGTTTTTACCAATCCAGCCTAACCCACTTTTTCTAGCAGCAGTTTTGTGCTGAAAGTCCCCTGAATAGCTTTCGTATTTCGTTTTTACTGTTTGAGAAGCTGGAATTGCAATAGCATTATAACCCCACTCTTGAAGCAGCATTGTCGCCCTTAATGTAATATTATCAATTAAAGAATTAACTGATCTATAATGATGAAAATAGATGTGGGTTGGCTTATCATCAATCTCATCTATTATTGCATCTGAAAGTCTTATAGCTATAGATATTCCATAGTTTAGTTTTTCGTACTTTTCCGGTAAACATCCTTTTAAATCTGCAAATCCACATTTTGTTGCTCCCCATTCATGTACGTTTTCTTTTAAAACATTCGCCTTTTCCATAGTCTCCCCCCTTAATCTAACTGATATTAGTATAAAACAAATTCTTGACTTTTTCCTATTAATTATTAGCTTTTATATCAATTATTATTAAATACATAATATACCTTTCATATTATTTGTAATTAGGGATAAATTAATAATATAATATCTATTTATAGAATTTAATAAAATAACTGTATCAGTAATATACTCTTATTAAACTAAACATAATTTTTAATCTAATCACAAAGGGAGGAATTTTTATGGCACTAGGTCAAAACTCTTCAGGGAGAACGCAAGTTGTACCTGGAGCACATTCAACACTTGATAATATAAAATATGAAATAGCATCAGAGTTAAATATACCAGTCGTACAAGGTTCAGAGGATTACTGGGGGAACATAAGCTCTAGAGATTGCGGCAAAGTTGGAGGCACAATGGTAAAGAGAATGATAGCCTTAGCAGAAAAAGAGCTTTTAAATGGTAAGCCGCTAGATAAGATATAAAATAAATTGCAAGAGAACGCATTATTAATATGCGTTCTTTTTTATATTAATAATGTATTTTCAAATAGACCGCAAGCAAATTCTTTTTATGTATGCTATAATTATTATATATTTGAAATATTCTACATGAATTATTTGTAAATAAGATATATAATATAGTTTTGATTATGCAAAGGGGGATACTGTGTGTTTGATGATACTCAAGAATTAGCCGAAAGTAAGCTGCTCATACTTTATTTATTTAAAAAGATAAATTTGCCTATTTCTAATGCAATAGTAACGGATATAGTTCTTGAAAACAATTTGTTAAACTATTTTCAGTTACAGCAGTATTTAAGTGAATTGGTATCTTCCGATTTTCTGTACATAAGTAAAGAGAGTAAAAGGCAGTTTTACAATATAACCGATAAAGGCTTAAAAACCTTAAGTCTATTTGAAAATAGAATAACCGCTAATAAAAAAAGTGTTGTTGATAATTATCTAAACACTCATGGTGAATTGCTAAAAAAAAGGATTCAAGTTACTGCTGACTATCTTCCGGAAAGTGATGGTAGTTATCTGGTCACATGTAAATTATCTGAAGATAATATTACTCTAATACAGCTAAATCTGGCTATCAGTTCCAATGAAAAAGCAAAGATAATATGCTCAAGATGGAAATCTAATCCATATATGATGTATAAACAAATAATTTCTTTACTTACAGATTAGTCCTAATGTAAATTAGGACTAATTAGCATTAGGACTAATTACATTAGGCACTATTTTTAAGATGTCTAGTGCTATCCGACATAAATCATGGAAGTAGGTTCAATTCCTGCTTCTATGTTTTTTATTATACTAAAATTAGGCTTATCATTTTGTATAACAGATATACTATTGCTGCCACTATTGGCAATATAAATAGCATCTTCACCTTCTGCTATTCCTCTTGGCATATTTCCTGTTTTTATTATATGGTGAGTAGCAAAACTATCTAGTTCTATAATATATAAATCGCCGCTTCCTATATTTGTTACATAAAGATAGCAGTTATCATCAGATAAAGCTACTTGAGCAGGTGTATTTCCAACTTCTATAAATTTAATTGTTTTGTAGTTCTTTGTTGATATTATAGCAACAGCTCCTAACCTGCCATCCCCAAAAAAACTGCACACCACATACAAAAACCTTCCATCTTTTGATGTTACAATATCCATAGGACATTCACCAACTTTAATAGATGAAATTCTGCAGTGGCTCCATGTTTCAATAATGGAAATGCTTCCACTTCCCATATCTGCAGTATAGATGTATTCCCCATCGGGACTTATTGCTATTCCATGGGGCATCATCCCTACAGGTACTTGTGCTATTAATCTAAGGTTTGACATATCTATAATTGATATAGAATCTGAATCACAATTTGTAATGTAAGCATATTCCCCATCAATGCTAAATACTATATCTTTTGGATGAATTCCAGCAAAGAATGAATCAATCAGGGTATAACTTTTTAAATCAATAATTGAAACACTATTATCATAACAATTTACACTATATATACTCTCCTTTTTGGTATCAACTTTTATGCTATGAGGCCCTACTAACAGCTTTTTCTTTGAATGAGCCCCTTCTAGTGGAGAAAGGTGTATTTTTTTATATTCTTTATTATTTTCTATATCAATAACAGAAATAGAATCCTCACCCATATTAGATACAAAAAGCCTTCTACTTGTCCCCTCCATATTTATTCCCCCAAAAATTAATTTATATATTTATACAGCTTATGCTTACGCTTGAGCGTAGAATAAGCATAAACATAAGCGCATACCGTTAATTAATATATATTTCAAACTAAACTTAATTAACAGTATGCCTTTTATCTTTATTTTAGTATGCTGTTATATAATTCTTCTTGGGTTAGCTTCAAATCGGCCTTCTTTGCAAGCTTTACATATTTGTCCAAGTTATTCATTGAGTATCTTCTCAAAGAGGGTGTCACTCTATTTCCCAACCTTAATGATAAATAGTACATCCTTTGAGCTTTTAAAATATCCTCTTTAAGTCTTTTATTGTTTTTGCTTTCATCATTATAATATAAACCATCTATAATGATTGTTACCCCCCTAAATATACTATATATAATAATATATTCAGGAACGCTTATTTAAAGCATATGTTTTTGTATTATATCTCTAACACGCCCTATCATATATAAAGAGCCGCAAAATACAATCAAATCATCTTCCTTAGCAGATTCAATACTAGTGTTATATGCATCTAAAATACTGCTGCTTATAATTACAGAATCATTATATTTATTAGCAACCCCGCCAAGTTCCTCGGAAGATAAGGCCCTTTCACTATCTGGTTTTGTAGTAATTACTGTATCTGCAATAGGCATTATTATGCTGCACATTTTTTCATATTCTTTGTCCCTCAATACTCCAATTACCAATATGATTTTGTCATACTTAAAGTACTTTAGTATAGCTTTTTTAAGTTCTGCCATACCTTGTACATTATGAGCCCCATCTAAAACAATTTTTGGGTTTTCTCCCATTACCTCTATCCTTCCAGGCCATTTTGCATTTTCAATACCTTTATATATATATTCATCCTTTATATCTATTCCCCTATATTTAAGAGCTTCTATTGCTTGTATAGATGTTTTAATATTTAGTATTTGATATTCACCTAAAAGAGATGTTTTCAAATCCACATAACTTTTATCATTAATGCTTAAATTAAAAGTTTGACCTTTATGGGAATACTTTGATATATACGTATTATATTGACTAACTAATATTAGTTTAGCATTCCTTTCTTTACATACATCTTCTATAACCTTTAAGGCTTCCTCTTCTTGGGGATAAGAAACCACTATTCCATTTTGTTTTATAATGCCAGCCTTTTCATAAGCAATTTGAGAAAGTGTATTCCCAAGGATTCCTAAATGGTCATAGCTAATAGATGTAATAACAGAAACAAGTGGGTTAATCACATTTGTAGAATCTAACCTTCCGCCAAGTCCTACTTCTAAGGCAACAAAATCTACTTGTTTATCTGAAAAATATTTAAACATAATAGCAGTTATTATCTCAAACTCTGTAGGGTTATCATATCCTTCACTGATTACCTTATCCACTATAGGACCTATATAGTTTATAAGCCTTGCAATATCATCTTTACTTATTTCCTCATTATTTATTTTAATTCTTTCAGTAAATCTTTGAAGGTATGGGGATGTGTATATACCAACCTTGTATCCTGCTTCAATAAGTATGCTGGATATAATAGAAACTACAGAGCCTTTTCCATTTGTACCTGCCACATGTATGACCCTTAACTTATGATGAGGATTTCCCATGTAATATAATAACCTGTTTATCCTATCAAGCCCTAATTTAGATCCAAACTTACCAGTTCTATTTATATATTTCATTGCCTCATAATAATCCATATCCATATCAATCACGTCCATTCGTATTTAAAATATGAATATATAATGCTGGTTTTTAAACCAGCATTATAACAATCTTTCTATTTCATACTATTTAATCTTTCTAGTACACCTTCAAGCATTTCTTTGTATTTAATCTTCTTTTCTCTTTCCTCATCAACCACGGATTTAGGTGCTTTTGACACAAACTTCTCATTAGATAATTTGCCTTCAACTCTTTTCAACTCATTTAGGAGCCTTTCCTCCTCTTTTTTTAGCCTCTCAATCTCTTTTTCCCTGTCTATAAGATCATCTAGTGGCATAAAGATCTCTGCTCCATGTATTATTACGCTTACTGCATCTTGAGGTATATTTGTCTTTTGTGTCATTACAATAACTTCGCTTGCACCTGCTAATTTTTCAAAAAAGCTTTTTCCATCCTTCATTGCTTTATTTACCCTATCATCATGGGTTACAATCATAACCTTAGCCTTTTTAGATAATGGAACGTTCATCTCTGCTCTTACATTTCTTATACCCTTAATTCCATCTATGATTATCTCTATACTATCTTCTGCATCTTTGTCTTTAAGCCTTTCATCATATACAGGCCATTTTGATATTACAATTGATTCGCACTCATCCTCTGCTTTTATATGAGTATAAATTTCTTCAGTTATAAAGGGCATGAAAGGATGCAATAATTTTAAGGTTCCCCTTAGTACAAATAATAATGTATATTGAGCAGCCTTTTTAGTTGACCCATCCTCATCATTACCATAAAGCCTTGGCTTAACAAGCTCTATATACCAATCGCAGAATTCACCCCAAGTAAAATCATATATCTTTTGGGCTGCAATTCCTAATTCAAATTTATCAAGGTTTTCAGTAACTTCAGATGCAACATCATTAAACCTGCTAATTATCCATTTATCTTCAGTTGCAAGTTCGTTGTTTACTTCTTCTAGCCTTAAATTTATATTCGTATCATCAATATTCATAATAACAAATCTTGATGCGTTCCATATCTTATTTGCGAAATTTCTTGAGGCTTCAACCTTTTCTCTGTAGAATCTCATATCATTTCCAGGGCTATTTCCTGTAACTAAAGTAAATCTTAAAGCATCTGCTCCATATTCATCTATAACCTCTAGAGGGTCTATTCCATTTCCTAAAGATTTACTCATCTTTCTGCCTTCTGAATCCCTAACTAGACCATGTATAAGTACATGGGAGAAAGGAACATCACCCATTGATTCAATACCAGAGAAAACCATTCTTGCAACCCAGAAGAATATAATATCATACCCTGTAACTAATACACTCGTTGGGTAAAAGTATTTTAAGTCCTCTGTTTCCTTAGGCCATCCTAAAGTTGAGAAAGGCCAAAGCGCTGAACTAAACCAAGTATCTAAAACATCAGTCTCCTGCTCAAGATTAGTTGATTTACATTTGCTGCATTTATCAGGAGTATCCTTTGAAACAATAACCTCTCCGCAATCTTTGCAGTACCATACAGGTATTCTATGTCCCCACCAAAGCTGCCTTGATATACACCAATCCTGTATATTTTCCATCCAGTTAAAATAGGTTTTAGAGAATCTATCAGGTACAAACTGTACCTTTTCTTCCTTTACTGCTTCTATAGCAGGCTCTGCAAGAGGCTTCATCTTTATAAACCATTGCTTTGATAGTATTGGCTCTACAGTAGTTCTGCATCTGTAACATTCACCAACGTTGTGAGTATGCTTTTTCTTTTTTACTAAAAGGCCTAATGATTTTAACTCTTCAACAATTTGCTCTCTTGCTTCGTATCTATCAAGTCCATTATATTTTCCAGCCTGTTCATTCATTGTACCATCATCATTCATAACCCTTATCTGCTCTAAGTTATGTCTAAGTCCTACCTCGAAGTCGTTAGGGTCATGAGCTGGTGTAATCTTAACACAACCCGTTCCAAACTCTTTATCAACATAAGAGTCTGCTACAACAGGTATCTCTCTGTTGACTATTGGCAGAATCAATGTTTTGCCTATTAAATGCTTATATCTTTCATCATCGGGGTGTACTGCAACTGCAGTATCTCCAAGCATTGTCTCAGGCCTTGTAGTTGCAATTACAACTGACTCATTGCTTCCTTTAACAGGATAAGTTATATACCAGAAATGTCCCTCCTGCTCACTATATTCAACCTCTGCATCTGATAAGGCGGTTTTACATCTTGGGCACCAGTTTATTATCCTATTTCCCTGATAAATAAGTCCTTTATTGTATAAGTTAACAAATACCGTCTTTACAGCTTCATTTAATCCTTCGTCCATTGTAAAGCGCTCTCTCGTCCAATCGCAGGATGATCCTAGTTTTTCAAGCTGCTCTCTTATCCTCTCACGGTATTCCTTAGCCCAATCCCATGCCTCTTTGAGGAAGGCTTCCCTTCCAATCTCTTTTTTAATTATTCCCTTTTTCCTTAAATTCTCTTCTACCTTAACCTCTGTTGCAATGCTTGCATGGTCCTCTCCAGGAATCCAAAGTGCAGAATACCCTTCCATCCTCTTCCACCTTATCAATACATCCTGAAGTGTAGCATCAATTGCATGACCCATATGAAGTTTTCCTGTAATATTTGGAGGCGGCATAACGATTGTATAGGGTTTCTTTTTATTATCAACCTTTGGCGTAAAATATCCCTTTTCAACCCATGTTTTATATAGCCTCTCCTCAAATTCTTTTGGATTATATGTCTTACCTATGTTTTTAATGTCCTCCATATTGATTCCTCCTACTTTATAAAGATACTAATCATACCTGCTATAACGAATATAACTCCAATAGTTTTTATAGTCATAACTGCTTTAAAAGACTTTTTATTAAATACCTTCTCTGCAATAAACCTGCCTCCATACCCTAAAATTCCACCTATTATAAATAACAAAATGGGTAGAGGCCTTAATACTTCAAAATTCAATCGCTAAAAACCTCCTTTAAAAATAAATAGAGAAATAAAAAAAGCCCTCCGTCTAAAGGACGAAAGGCATCAATCGCGGTACCACCTTAATTCCGATATACATCGGCTCTCATATAATAACGGCTGAAACCGTCAGAGTCTACTATTATTTCAACCCTGAAACTCAAAAGCTACCTTTAGCGACTCAATATCCTAGAATGCCTTTCAGCCACGAGCACTCCTCTCTTTAGGTCAAATTCGCCTACTCTTCTTTATCATGGTATTTATCTGTATTCTATCTATAATATACCCATATTTAAAAAAATGTCAACCTCAATATTTAAAAAGATAATTTATAAATCAATTAGTAACCCTCTAATAAGAAACTGAATACTATAAACTGATAATATGTATTGGAGGGGCTATATGAAAAAGGGCAAAATCTATATTTCTTTCTTAATTATTGTCTCCATATTCATGGCACTTTTAACGGGCTGCGGTAAAAGCAATACGAAAAATCAAAAGCTTGTAAAACTAAGGCTTAATGAGGTTGTAAGGTCAGTGTTTTATATACCAATGTATGCTGCAATAGCTGAAGGCTTTTTTGAGGAGGAAGGGTTTGATATTGAACTTAGTACTGGGCAAGGTGCAGACAAAACTATGCAGCAAGTACTTTCCAACAATGCAGACATAGGCTTTTGTGGTCCTGAACAGGTTATATATCTATATAACCAAGGAAGAGAAGACTATGCAGTAATATTTGCACAGCTTACTAAAAGAGACGGGTCTTTTCTAGTGGGAAGGCAAAAAGACGAAAGTTTTGAGTGGGAAAAACTTAAAGGTAAAACCTTAATAGGAGGAAGGCCAGGCGGCGTACCTGAAATGACATTGGAATATGTTATAAGAAGCCACAACCTATCTATCTCCTATAATGATGAAAAACCCCAAAAGGACGTAAATATAATAACCAACCTTGCATTTACTGCTACTGCAGCAGCATTTAAAAGCGGTTTAGGAGACTATGTAGCTCTTTTTGAGCCAACTGGAACCATGCTGCAGGATGAGGGCTCAGGAAGCATTGTATCATCAATTGGCAAGGAATCAGGAGAAATACCATATACCTGTTTTTTTACAACAAAATCATATATGGAGAAAAATCCTGATACAGTCCAAAAGTTTACCAACGCACTATATAAAGGTCTTCTATGGATGGAAAATAGTTCAGATGAAAAAATAGCTAGTTCCATAAAATCATTCTTTGAAGGCTCTGATGAAAAACAGTTAATAGCAGTAATCAAAAGATATAGAGAACAAGATACATGGTCTAAGGATTTGATCCTATCTGAAAAAGCTCTTTCAAGATTAGAAGATGTAATAGAATCATACCAAAAAGACCTAATGCCATCTAGGCCTCCTTACGACAAAGTAGTAAATAATAAATTTGCGAAAGAGGCCAATAAAACCGTCAAATAAATATTGAAAGCAGGGGATGATAGTGTCTGATTATACGCTCGAAATAGTTAATCTAACAATGAAATTTCATACTCTTTCAGGAGAAACAGAAGCAGTAGATAACTTTTCTTTAAATGTTAAAGAAGGCGAATTTGTAAGCATTGTAGGGCCTAGCGGATGCGGAAAATCAACTATATTGTCTCTTATAGCAGGACTTATTACGCCTTCATCAGGTAAAATATATATAGATGGTGAAGAAGTTTTAGGTCCCACAAATAAGATAGGATATATGTTCCAAAAAGATAACCTTTTTGAATGGAGAACCATTTTTCAAAACGTATCTATTGGCCTTGAAATACAGCATAAAAACACGGCCGAGAATAAAAACAAACTAGAAGATATGCTAACTAAATATGGCCTTAAAAGCTTTAGAAACTATTATCCCCGCCAATTATCAGGTGGAATGAGACAAAAGGTTGCCCTAATTAGAACTCTATCTTTAAGTCCTGATATTCTCCTATTAGATGAACCATTTTCAGCCTTAGACTACCAAACCCGTTTAGCCGTGTCAGACGAAATAGGTGCCATACTAAAGAGCGAACAAAAAACCGCCATACTAGTCACCCATGATATCTCAGATGCGATATACCATTAGTAGCTTCTACTACCCCCACCTATTCATTCTTATCTCTTCACTCTTACTTTTTACCTATTACTCCTTACCTATTACTTACTATTGAACTTATAAAAAATCTCTAAATCCCCGTTCTCCCAAATCTCTATACTATCTATCAACTGCTCTAATATGCTTCTTCCCCTACTATGGATATCTATTAAACAACTTATGTCAATATCTTGGCTTGAATTCCCCTCCCATTTATCAATTAGTTCCGTCTTTTCAATAAGTCTATTTTTATATTCATAAAGATTAAATAGCATCGTATTTATTCTGTCCAAGGCCTTTTTATATTCCTCATAGCTTAAAGTATCATCTAATCTATATAAGAAAAAATCTTCTTTCTTTTTATTATAGTTTTCTATTCTATCATCTATTGATTTTATTTCCAATAATGCTTTCCTTTTATAAAGCATTACCTCAGTTTTTAAACTATCTAAAAATAACCCAATATCAATTTTGCTATCTATAATAGATTTAAGTTCATTATTAATTATATCTATAAGTTCATCTTCCCTAGTATAATGACTAGTACATGCCTTTGTTCCGTATTTTACATATCTGCCGCATCTATATACACCCCTGCCATACTTATCTTTTTTATAATATAAACTGCTTTTGCAGTCATGACATATTAAAAATGATGTAAAAAGATGAGGCATGCTGCCCCCACAGCTTGATTTATTATTTTTATTTTTCTTATATAATATATGATTTGCTAAATTATATACATACTCATCAACTATTGCCTCATGAGTGTTCTCCACCTTTATCCATTCACATTCATTAGTTTTAGAAACCTTTTTGCTTTTAAATGACTTTCTGCAATATTTCTGCTGAACTGAATGTCCTAAATACACTGGGTTGGTTATAATCCTTCTTATAGTGGTCCAACCCCAAGTGTCTGAATACCTTCCATATCTGTTATATTTAGATGGATTTAAGATGCCTTCTTCACCTAACTTGCTTGCTATTTTGCCAAACCCTAATCCTTCTATATACATATCAAAAATTTGCCTTACCACTTCCGCTGCATAAGGGTCTATCTCTAGTTTATTTTTGTATTCAGTTGACTTTTTATATCCATAGGGTGGAAACGCGGTAAGGTATTCTCCACTTTTTTTTTATGCCTTAATGCGTACTTTATTTTCCTTGAAAGTTCCTTTGAATATCTTTCATTAAACCATGTTTTAATTCCAACCAAATCATCATTATCTTCAAAAGAATCATAATTATCATCTATTGCAATTATTCTTATATTATTTTGTGCCAAATAATCAAGAAACAACAGTGTTAATGCATTATTCCTACCAATACGGGATAAATCTTTAACTATTATTGTATCTATATTTCCATTTTCTATATCCGCTTTAATTTTCTTTATACCAGGCCTATCAAAATTTGTTCCACTATACCCTTCATCAAAATATGAACCCATAACTGAAAATCCTTCTTGTACCGCATACTCTAATAAAGAACTTTTTTGCACATTTATAGATTCCTGCTGCTCATAATGATCCGTAGACACCCTTCCATATATTGCCGCTCTTTTCACTAAACCTTACCCCCCTTAGATTCTTCTTTACCTTCTAAATAATCATCAAAATCATGCAGCATTATTTTTAATAATATTTGATAAAGACTTTTATCACCGCTAAATGTATTCGTAACTTTTCTTTTAGATTTATTTTTAGTCATAAATTCCTCTTTATATTTAATGCTGTTAGTAAAAGTGTATTAGCAATATATACGTATTATTCAGGTGAATATATATAGAAAAAAAGATACTGTATTAATTTTAAAAAAATACAGTATCCTTTATAACAAGGTGTTTTTTCTATGTCATTAATCTTTCCATAGCAATAACATTTCACCTTCACAGTAAATATATACCTCTCTCGGTAGTTTAGGTATATTGTATATATATGAAGTATATTTTCGGCAAAAGTGTGTGGAGTTTATCATAAAGGGGGCGATCTTCTGACCACCTTCAATATAGGCTACAAGCTCCTTATCCCCCCTAGGGAATCTGTTGTTATTGTTTCGAAACGATAGTTGGAGCTGTTTGCCATCTAAATCATAAAAACACAAAACTAACTTATTATCATTTATATGCTTAATCTTAGAATCTATCTTCATAATATTAGTGTGTTGAGAATATGTTTGCATAAGCTGCTGAGAAAGTGTATGACGACCAATTAATGTTATAACTGTACCCACCCCTAATATAACTATAACACCAACTAATATCCTAGCCTTCCTACTCCCCATTTCCGCACCCCTCATCATTACTGACCTGAATATTTTGTATACTATAATATCATTATAACGTGTGTACCATATTGTGCCAGCACAATTTTATTTTTAAATCATTATTTCTTCCCTAGCAATATTAATCAACCTACTTATACTATTGTTTATTTCTAAAGTACAAACGATAGTATAATATAGCCCATCTGTACTAGTACAAATGCCTATAATAGTAATTTTTATACATCATCACCTTTAAAATAAAACATGCTCATGTCATTGACATTGCTAACTACAACCATTTCATGACTTTTCTGAATTTTTTTTAAACATTTTTCTATACCATTATGTGTTATAATATAGTACAATATAAAGTAATTGTTAAAATATAAACATATAGTAACCCAATGTAATTATATAAAATTATATTGGGTTGATTATATAATAAAATGATAGTAAGGAGAGATATTGATGAGTACTAATACTAACAATTCTGGTATCGAATCATTGGGAATAATAAATCCCAAAAAAGTTCACAGAAATCTCCCAGCTGCTAAGCTGGTTGAACAGGCTGTATTAAATGGCGAAGGTAAACTTACAAACACTGGAGCATTAGCCGTAACTACTGGTAAATATACTGGAAGATCACCACTTGATAGATTTATTGTTGATGAGCCATCAATTCATGGCGAAATTAACTGGGGAAATATTAACCGTCCAATTGCAAAAGAAGCATTTGATAATTTATATAGCAAATTGACTGCATACTTGCAGAACCGTGAGCTATATATATTTGATGGATTTGCAGGTGCAGATAAGGAATATAGACTTCCAATTAGGGTTATAAATGAATTTGCATCACAAAACCTTTTCATGCATCAACTTTTAAGAAGACCTACAAAAGAAGAGTTAAGTAACTTTGAGCCTGGATTTACATTAATTTGTGCTCCTGGACTTAAAGCTATTCCTGAAATTGATAAAACTCATTCAGAAGCATTTATTATAATTAGTTTTGAACAAAAGGTAGTAATAATTGGAGGATCTCAATATGCAGGAGAGATGAAAAAGTCTGTATTCTCTGTAATGAATTATCTGCTTCCTAAAAAGAATGTATTCCCAATGCACTGTTCTGCTAATATAGGCAAAGATGGTGATACTGCATTATTCTTTGGACTTTCAGGTACTGGTAAAACAACTCTTTCAGCAGATCCTGAGAGAAAATTAATTGGTGATGATGAACATGGCTGGTCAGATAATGGAGTATTCAACTTCGAAGGAGGATGCTATGCAAAATGCATAAATCTTTCTAAAGAGCATGAGCCTGAAATTTGGAATGCAATAAAGTTTGGTGCTCTTGTTGAAAATGTAATATATTCAGGAGATATGGAACCTGATTACGACGATTCTACATTAACTGAAAATACTCGTGTAGGATACCCTGTTGATTATATACCTAATGCTGAGATATCCGGTATGGGGTCACATCCTAAGACCGTTGTATTCTTAACTGCAGATGCCTTTGGAGTACTTCCTCCAATTGCAAAATTAACAAAAGAGCAAGCAATGTATTACTTTATGTCTGGATACACAAGCAAACTTGCTGGAACTGAAAGAGGAATAACTGAGCCTCAAGCTACCTTCTCAACATGCTTTGGTGCTCCTTTTATGCCATACCATCCTTCAGTTTATGGAAAACTATTAGGAGAAAAGATTGAAAAGTATGATTCTAATGTATACTTAATTAACACAGGCTGGTCTGGTGGCCCTTATGGAGTTGGAGAAAGAATAAAGCTTAGATATACAAGGGCAATGGTTACAGCAGCTCTTAACGGTGAACTTGATAAAGCAGAATTTGCACTTGACCCAGTATTTAATGTACTTGTTCCAAAAAGCTGTCCTAATGTTCCATCAGAGATTCTAAATCCTAAAAATACTTGGAAGAATCCTAATGAATACGATAAAGCTGCTTGTGATCTTGCAAAGAGATTTGTAGGAAACTTTAAGAAGTTTGAGCATGTTTCCGAAAAAGTAGTTAATGCAGGTCCAAAAGCAAAATAACTATACAATTAATAAAAGGCACATAGGTTAAATCTTATGTGCCTTTTTTATATGCTTATTTTTAAAAATGAGAACACAAAATGGAAAAGCCCACCAAAACTTTGGCAGGCTTTTCTACTTTCTATGATTTTATTAATATGCTTTTCTTAGTATCTCTTCTATTTCAGTAACTAATGGCATCCTTGGGTTTGCTGTTGTACATTGGTCTTCAAATGCATCATCTGCAAGCTTTGGTATTTTGCTTTCATATTCATCTTTATTTATACCACATTGGCCAAATCCTGTAGGCATATTTACCTCTTTCATTAGCTTTTTAACTGCAGCTATAAGGCTCTTTGTACCCTCTTCAGGAGTTGAACACTTAAGCCCTAAGAATCTTGATATTTCTTGGAATCTTTCAGGTGCCTTATAATATTCATATTTAGGGAATGGTACAAACTTTGATGGCTTTGAACCATTGTACTCAATTGTATAGGGGAGAAGTATTGCATTAGCCCTTCCATGGGATACGTGGAACTCTCCTCCTATCTTATGAGCCATACTATGGTTAACCCCTAAGAATGCGTTTGTAAATGCCATACCAGCCATACATGACGCATTATGCATCTTCTCCCTTGCAAGCTTATTGGAACCATCTTTGTATGCTATAGGAAGATATTTAAATACCAGTTCCATGGCCTTAAGTGCAATTCCATCTGTATAATCATTTGCCATAACTGAAACATAAGCCTCTATTGCATGGGTTAATACATCTAGCCCCGTATCTGCTGTTACAGATGGTGGAACAGACATTACAAGGTCTGGGTCTATTATTGCCACATCTGGTGTTAGCTCATAGTCTGTTAGAGGATATTTTATATTATTCCTCTTATCAGTTATAACTGCAAAAGCTGTAACTTCAGAGCCTGTTCCTGATGTTGTAGGTATTGCAACCAGCTTTGCCTTATTTCCTAGTTTAGGAAATTTAAATGTTCTCTTTCTAATATCCATAAACCTAAGCTTTAATCCTTCAAAGTTTGTATCTGGATGCTCATAGAATAGCCACATTCCTTTAGCAGCATCCATTGCAGATCCTCCTCCTAAAGCAACTATTGTATCAGGTTTGAACTTATTCATCTGTCCGCAGCCTTTCATTACAGTATCAATTGAAGGGTCTGGCTCTACTTCCGCAAATATATCTACTTCCATATTGGCTTTTCTTAAGTGCTCTTCTACTCTGTCCACATACCCAAGCTTAAACATCATCGGGTCAGTTACAATAAATGCTCTCTTTCCATGCATCTTTTCTAGATACTCTAAAGACCCTGACTCAAAGTATATCCTTTCTGGAACTCTAAACCACTGCATATTTACTCTCCTTTTTGCAACTCTCTTAACATTAATTAGGTTTACTGCGCTTACGTTTTGAGTGGTTGAGTTTTTACCCATGGATCCGCATCCTAATGTTAAAGATGGCATATTTACATTGTATATATCTCCTATAGCTCCCTGAGATGATGGTGAATTTACAATTACCCTTCCTACTTTAACTCTCTCTGAGAATTCTGTTATAACGTCCTCATCGTTTGAATGTATTACTGCAGAGTGTCCAAGTCCTCCAAAATCTATCATCTCTTCTGCACGTTTTATACCCTCTTCAGTGCTTCCTACAATGTAGCAAGCAAGTATTGGGCTTAACTTTTCCCTAGATAATGGGTATTTTTGTCCAACTCCTTTTAATTCTGCTATTAGTATCTTTGTATCTTCTGGTACATCAATTCCAGCCATTTTAGCAATCTTTACAGGCTTTTGGCCAACTATAGCAGGGTTTATGCTGCATTTATTTTCATCAATTGCCATAGCGCCCATCTTTTTTATTTCCTCTTCATTTAAGAAGTAGCACCCATTATCCTTTAAAAGTTTAATAACTTCACTTGAAATTTCCTTATCGATTATTACTGCCTGCTCTGATGCACATATTGTTCCATTATCAAATGTTTTACTTAGTATAAGGTCTGTAACAGCTCTTTTTATGTCAGCAGTTTTTTCTATATAACATGGTACATTACCCGCTCCTACTCCTAATGCTGGTTTACCAGTTGAATATGCTGATTTAACCATTCCAGGGCCGCCAGTTGCAAGTATTAGTGCTATGTCTGGGTCTTGCATAAGTCTTTGTGATGCTTCTACTGATGGGTTCTCTATCCATAGTATGCAGTCCTTTGGTGCCCCTGCCCTAATTGCTGCATCCCTTACAATCCTTGCTGCCTCAGAGCTACACTTTTGTGCTCTTGGGTGGAAACTGAAAATAATTACATTTGCAGTTTTTATTGATATCAATGATTTAAAAATAGTTGTTGATGTAGGGTTAGTTACTGGAGTTACGCCAGCTATAATTCCCATAGGCTCTGCAACTTCCATATACCCTTCCTCATTATCTTCTCTAATTACCCCTACAGTCTTTAGGTATTTAATGCTATGATAAATATATTCTGAAGCAAATATATTTTTTGTTATTTTATCCTCATATACACCCATACCAGTCTCTTCAACAGCTAGTTTAGCAAGGTATCTATGATTATCTAAAGCTGCAAGTGTCATTGCCTTTACTATATTATCAATCTCTTCTTGACTTAAGGTCTTTAACCTCTCCTCTGCAGACTTTGCTCTCTTTATTAAATTATTTATATCATTATCAATAGTACTAAGATTTTTTCTTCTTTCATATTGACTCCTCCTTAACTTTGTTAATACTTTAACACTGTTTCTATATCATATTATACATTGTTCTTATAATTTTGCAATACTATTTTTATACATACTTATAATTAATTTTTAGCCATTATTACTGCATGCCTTATATGCTAAGGGTTTTATGAACTACTGTGATGTATAAAGATTAAATGTTTGTATAATTCTGTTTATAGCTGCTCTTTGGGATGATATCACCCTCTTTTATTTTTACCCTTAAAAGTTTACATTATGTTATATATTTAACACTAGCGTAATTCAAATATATTAATTAGTTTTCCAACAATTGCTTTACAATATTACTATTACATTAAATATATATTATACAAATAATGGGGTTCTATAATCAGCATATCCCAGAAGCGATATCAATGGCAGATAGAGTTGTTATTTTAACCATGAGGCCTGCAAAGATTAAAAATATTTATGATATAAAGTTTACAACCAAAGACAGAACACCTTTAAAATCTAGAGAAGCTCCAGAATTTAGATATTATTTTAATTCAATTTGGAAGGAGCTTGATGTCCATGTTATATAATAATACTTCAATAAATGTAACTGATATATCAATAGAACATAAAATATATCTAAAATCAATAAAGAAACGAAATATGGCAATTAACCTTACAAGAATTATAATACTTGTACTATTCTTTTCCCTATGGGAAATTGCAGGCACTTTAAAATGGATAGATCCATTCCTAATAAGCCAGCCATCTAGGATGCTTAAAACATTAGTAGTGCTGTATAATAACGGTACACTTATGAGACACATCTATGTAACCTGCAGTGAAACAATAATAGGATTTATATTTGGTACCCTTTTAGGAACAGCTATTGCTATACTTCTTTGGTGGTCTAACTTTTTATGCAAGGTACTTGATCCTTATCTTGTTGTTTTAAATAGTCTTCCTAAAACAGCTTTGATACCTGTGCTAATATTTTGGATAGGAAACGGGCAGCCAGCCATAATAGTAACAGCACTATTTATATCAGTTGTAGTAACCATAATGGGAGTGCTTTTAGGATTTCAAGAGGTTGACGAGGATAAGATTAAACTTTTAAAAACCTTCGGAGCCACTAAATTTCAGATCATGCAAAAGGTTATATTCCCTGCAAGCATTCCAAATATTATATCTGCACTTAAAATAAACGTTGGCTTATCATGGGTTGGTGTAATTGTAGGAGAGTTTTTGGTAGCTAGGGAAGGTCTAGGTTTTTTAATAGTATACGGAGGACAGATTGCACAGCTTGATATGGTTATGCTTAGTATAATAATACTTGCAATAGCATCATATATTATGTATATTGGAGTATCTTATATAGAAAAATATTGTATGAGATGGAGGCAGTGAAAAATTACCACTGCCTCATAATATATTGCCTTAGATAGATGGTTACACTATAATTATAGTGTAACCGTTGGTTTTTGAACCGGATATGTTGATTAACTTCCGCTGCACGCTGCAAAAGTCAAATCAACATATTCTGACACCAACACTATACTAAAACATAATCAAATAAATCTACTTAAGGGAAGGTGTTTTTTGTGTTATATCCATTAAAATTCGAGCCTGTATATAAAAGTATTTTATGGGGCGGTAGAAATATAGGGAAAAAGTTTAATAGAAATATACCTAATGGAAATATTGCAGAAAGTTGGGAAGTTTGCTGTAGAGAGGATGGTATGAGCCTAGTGTCTAATGGTGAGCTGAAAGGATTATCCCTTCAAGAGCTAATGGACACTTATAAAGAAGATTTGTTAGGGAAAAAATATGATTACTTTCCTCTTCTTATAAAAATAATAGATGCTAATGATAAACTATCTGTTCAAGTACACCCAAATGATGAGCAGGCAAAAAAAGGAAATGGCCAAAACGGTAAAACAGAGATGTGGTATGTTTTTGATTCAAAACCTGGTGCAAAGCTTATATATGGTCTTAAAGAAGGCATAACAAAATCTGAATTTGAAGAGGCTATAAAAAATTCCACTGTTGAAGATACATTAAAAGAAGTTCCAGTAAAACCTGGCGATTCCTTTTATATGCCATCTGGTACAGTCCATGCAATATTAGATGGTATACTCGTTGCAGAAATACAGCAAAACAGCAATACTACATACAGGGTATATGACTGGAATAGGGTTGATAAAAACGGCAACCCTAGAGAACTCCATATTGATAAAGCTCTTGATGTAATTGACTTTTCCGGCGAGAAACTAAAAAATGCTGAAAGGCAAATAAGCAGTTCTTCTACAAATATAGATAATCCACTATATGCTAAAAAGGTATTAGCATCCTCTGAGTATTTCACTGTAGAAGAATTATCTATAAAGCAAAACTACACCAAAAACACCAATGGAGATAAGTTCTATATCTATATGACTGTTGAAGGTGAAGGAAGCATAGACTACAAAGGTACATCTTTAGATATAAAGTCTGGAGATACTGTAATGATACCTGCTTGTCTTGGTGAATTCAGCATTTCAGGTAATTTAAAGCTTCTAGAAGTTTTTATATAGTACTTAGATTAATAATTGGGCTGCCACACTAAATTAGTGTGGCAGCCCAATTTCCATAAATCAATTGTTTCTAATAACTACAAAAGAAAACATTCTTCCAGAAGACTTATCCCTTCTATATGAATAGAACTTATACTCACCGCTGCAGTATGTACATAAATCTAGAGTATTGATATTCTCACTTGATACCTCCTTATCCATAAGTTGGTAATATATACATTTTTCAAGATTTAATTTATTATTAATATAAATGCTTTTATCTTTTTTATAAATATCACCAAAATATTCATAAATAGCCGAATCACCAAACTCATAGCAGCATTCCCTATTATGAGGCCCTATATAAACAGTTAAGTCTTTTGCACAACTTCCATATCTGTCAACTAAACAGCCTATAGCCTTACCAGTTATGTTTTTACTTGTACCTTTCCACCCACTATGAACAGCAGCAGCGATATTTTTATTTTTGTCATAAATTAAAACAGGCATACAATCAGCAGTGAAAATGCCTATACCTATATTTGTTTTATCAGTTACAATAGCATCACCAGATTTAACAGTACCGTCATATTCCTGTATAATACTGCTGTGGATCTGATTAACATACCCTACGTCTTTAAGATTGAAATAATCTTGCAATAATTTTAAATTATCTCTGCCTTCTTTTAAATCTTTATTAAAGTTCAAATCATTTTTTGCTGTAGAAAATATAAATTCAGCATTATCTTTCTTAAAAGTAATAAATTCGTAATTATCAATTATTGTTTTCATATTTTATCTACCTACCATTATTTATTTAGAATAACCAACAATATCATATATATATATATTACAACACACTTAGCAGAAAGCCCACCCTTTTAGGTGCTGGAAGTTTTAAATTGCAATCCACAACTTTTCCACATTAACTTTTCACCTTTATAATTTTTAAAAGCCTATAAAAAAAGATATAGGAGGGTCACAAGTCATGGCATCCCTATATCCTTTCTATAGCTTATATTCTATATTCTTTTATTATAATTATTAAGCAGGTATCTTTCTGCCTCTGCGCACCATATACCATTATTTCTATTTACTATTTCAGAAAGTGCTGCAAAGAATGGCTCTGTTTTCCCTTTTTCCTCAAAATTTTCTATAGCAGTAAGCTCCATGTCAAGATGAGTATATATTAACTTTTTACCTCCAGGTATTTTAGGAAGATTTAATGTTGTTTCAGCTACACTGTTTAATCCTCCAATATGAGTTACCATAACTGCAGGATTTATGAGGCCCCTCTCTGTCATGGTCAGAGATTCAACCATATCATCAGTGTTGCCGCCACTTGTGCCTACTAAATGAGTGGATGCATAGTGGACATTGTAGAAGTTAAACTCTGCTGAAAATTTATTGTCTGTAGGGCCTGCAAAGAAATTCAAGCACCCATCCCTTGCAAGCATCTTATCCCCCTGCTCTACCACCTCTTTTATGGGTGCAAATACAAATACATCATCAAACCCTGCTCCATCGGTATAACCCTTTAAAAGGCTAACCGGGTCCTTTTCTTTGCTTGTATTTACAAAGCAGAGCTCCACCCCTCTAGATTTTGCCATCTCCTTTGTAAATATCTTTTCTGCTCTTTGAAGCCTTTTTTCATCAACATCTGTTACCACTAAAAGGGAGGGACGCCTGTCAAAATTTAATGCATAATCTATTGCACCTAATCCCATGGGGCCTGCAGCTGCTAATAGCGCCATATTACCGCCTTTAACTATACCCATATTATGCTTATATTTACCTGCCATGGTATGATAATTTGCATGAAAGGCACCAATTATGCAGGACATAGGTTCTGCCAAGGAGGCATCATAATATGTTTCCCCATCATAATGAAGCAGGCATCCAAGCTCCATTACCTCATGGGGAATGATAGTATATGCTGCATCCCCTCCAAAATACTTATATGAATAGCCCGGTGAATCCATACTCCCCTTGTAATTAAGTGCAGGCTGAATGGCAAACTTTTCTCCCTCTTTAAATCCATTTTGCCACTTATGACCTACCTTTATAATCCTGCCAGCAAACTCATGGCCGACTATAATTGGATTTTGTTTTATATCCTTTGGTACTCTCTTATGATCACTGCCCTGTATAGCAGCTTTATACGTGGACATGCATATGCTGTCTGTTATAACCTCAGCTAATATTTCATCATCCTTTATTTCTGGAAGTTCAAATTCTTCCATCCGAAGATCGTTTTTATCATATAACCTAACAGCTTTTGTTTTCATAAAACCCATCTCCTTTGGATTATTTTAAAGTTATCAATTCCAGCTTGCTGCACATGCTATGCAGTAAAAATGTTATATACATAATTTACATCATCAGTTTTCTTTAGCCTTTCTATCTTATCTTCGTTTTCATCATCAAGTACTGTTGCAATATTTGAAAGTATACTTATATGCTCATTGCCTAGGCCTGCTATCCCTATTATTAAATATGCCTTTTCTCCTCCAAAATCTACCCCTTCAGGAAATTGCAAAACCACCATACCAGATTTTTTGATGCAATTCCTTGAAGCCCCAACCCCATGAGGTATTGCAACCCCCTTGCCTATATATGTGCTTAAATCATTTTCTCTCTCAATCATTGCATCTATATATTCCCTCTCTACATACCCATCTTCAAATAGCCTTTGCCCCGTCATTTTTATTGCATTATATTTATCTATAGAGTCAAGCCCAAGTAGTATATTTGATCTTCTCAAAATATAATTATCATCCATATGCTCCACTCCCTCTAATTTTGTCTTCACATACAGCTGCGCCTGTATCTATTTATATAATTAAGCATTGCTTTTTATAAACCTATCTAATAAATTGGCTATCTCTATTTTTATCATGTTACTATTGCCCTCTCTTAGTACCTTTAAAAAATGCTGGCCCTCAGAATCCTCAACAAGTGTTTTACTAATATGGCTAATAGGTTCAACATAAGATCTATGGCATGCATCTGGTGCCAGCATTACAAGAACCACATTTACCTGTTCACATTTTCCGCTTCCATTTATATGGCTATATGCATTTAAAAACCTTAATACCCCAAAATGCAGCCTGTTCATATTGGGTACCCTTGCATGAAGAACCATAAGCTGCTGCCCTGGGAGTATTGTGCTTCCAAGTTCTTCTCTTTTATTTAATGCTTCGTAAATATATGCTTTTTCACTTTCATCTTTTCCAATTGTTTTAGCTGCAATATTAATTAAATCTTCTACCCCTTCTATACCTTCAATGTCCATAACAAACAAACTATTGAGTATATCCGCAGCCCCTTCTAGATGGTATTTCTGTATTAACCAGTTATTCATTAACTCATCTATGTTTTCATTCTTAGGTACAATATTAACTTTTTCTCCCTTAGAGTTTGAAATAAAGGTTTGAAGTTTGCTTTTGTCTTCTGAAGAAAGGAGGGGGCTTACAACAATTACTGGTATGTTAGTATCTTTTATAGGTACAGTAGATACAATAATATCTATTCCTTTTTCTATTAATGCTTTTTCATCTATATGAATAGCAGAAATAACATCTACCACCTGTATGTTTTCGTATTCCCTCTCTATTAGACTTGCTAACAAAACTGAGGCTCCTATACCACTTGGGCAAGCCACTGCTGCTCTAAGTATTCTTTGGGTCCTTCCATCATACTTTTCAATGGCAGCCCCTATATGCATTGCAATATATGCTATTTCTGATTCAGGCATTTCAATTCCTATATAATCCTCTACCACCTTTACACTTTTTCTGCTTATATCCATTAATTCAGGATAGTTATCCTTTATTTCCTGAAGCAGTGGATTTCTAATATCCATGTTCATATTTAACCTGCTTATTACTGGTCCTAAATGGTTTACCAACCCTATTAATAAATTATCATCATTCTTGAAAGAGCATCCTGATTCTCTTTCTGCAATTTTAATCATCTTTTTAGACAATCTCACTATCTCAAAGTTACCAATACTCCCTACTCGCCTATTATAGTTTCCCTTTAGGCTTCTAGCCCCCTTAATATGCATTGTAATATATCCTATTTCATCCTCAGGTATATCTATCTCAAACACATCAGAAAGGTTTTCTGCTATCCTTTCCGCTACTTTATATTCCTGGCATTGTTTAAGTTTTGCTAAAAAGCCCTGCTCCATTACAATTCTTTCACCTTTTTTAATACGCTCAACCGCCAATGCCATATGAACTAGAAGGCCTATATAAGCATCATCTGTTAGTTTTACACCCCAAAAGTGTTCAAGATTAAAAAGCATATCTTCAAGTTTAATTATGGTACCTTTATCCATTAAGTTCAAAAGCCTGCTCCTGCTTTTTTCATCTAGGCTTATATATCTTTCATCCTCTTTTAATTTCTTATCTCTTAATATTTCTACTAATTGATTCTCATCCATATTCTCATATATGAAATTTATGGTAGCTTTTCTTATATCCCTTTCTTTTCCTTCAATATAAACCCCTGTACCTTGCCTCCTAACCAGCAATATAGAATAGCCCCTAAACCACTTTCCTACTTTATCTAAATCATTGCTTATGGTTGCTTCTGAAACCTTCAATATCTTAGAGAAATAAAATAGTTTTACAGGCTCTTGATTGATTAAAAGTTCCCACGTCATTATATTTTGCCTCTCTTTTGGAGAATAGACCATAAGTTCATTTGTCTCAGAAAGAAGCTCTAGCAAAAGCCCCCTATCCCCCTTGCTCCCCTTTAGCTTAATACCAAGCCCGGGTTTCTTCTCTAATTCAAATCCTCTCTCTCCAATCCATCTCTCAATTTCAGATAGTTCTCTTAAAACAGTCCTGCTGCTTATTCTAAGTTCATCTCCAATACTAGAGAGGGTGACGTACTCATCATTCTGACATATTTCTTGTAGTATTTGTTTTTGGCGCAGGGTAATCTTCCCACCTTTCATAAAATCACCAATCCTACAATAAAAATATACTATTTTTAGTTATTATAAGAACAGCAGAGGGAAAGCTCCACTGTTCTTATAATAATTATTTAAGATAATCTTTTTATAAGAAGATCATATTCAGGATCATCCATAAAATTCTTTATACCAATATGCTCCGCATTTGGTGAAATAGCCTTTGCCCTATCCAAAAGGCTCTCATGTACTATTACTATTTCTGAATCTTTTGGTATCTCGTCTACCGCACAATGCACAACCTCTATATCAAGTCCAGCCTTTTTAAATTTATTCTTAAGGGTAGTTGCTCCCATAGCGCTTGAGCCCATACCTGCATCGCAAGCAAATATTACTTTCTTTGTAGACTTTTTTATTGGGGCCGCCTTAAAATCTTTTACCATATACTTTGCACCTTCTAAATCCTCTTCATTTAGGTTGTTTCTTGATCTTTTTATAAAATATGATGCTATAAAAAAGGATACTGCTGTTGACACAAGTACTCCAAGGAGCACTCCTACTAAGGAACCCTTAGGTGTCATTGCAATAAGTGCTATAATGCTTCCTGGAGATGGTGTGGCTACAAGCCCAGCTTTAAATATAGTAAAAATCAGTATTCCGCTTGCTCCTCCAGCTATTACTGCTAATAAAAGTATTGGATTCATAAGCACGTATGGGAAATATATCTCATGTATCCCACCTAGAAAGTGTATTATTATTGCCCCTGGGGCAGACTGTTTAATAGCCCCTTTTGCAAACGCCCAGTAAGCCAAAAGTACTCCAAGTCCTGGCCCTGGGTTTGTCTCAAGCAAGAAGAATATAGATTTGCCCGCTTCTTTTGCTTCCTGTACTCCTAAGGGACCAAGTATTCCATGATTTATTGCGTTATTTAAAAATAATATTTTGCCTGGTTCTATAAAAATTGATGTAAGGGGTAATAACCTAGCGTTTACAATAGCATTTACTCCTGCCATTAATGCTTTATTTAATGAAAGAACCACTGGCCCTACAAAAAGATAAGCTAATATAGATATGGCTGCTCCAATTATACCAGCAGAGAAATTGTTAACAAGCATCTCAAATCCTGCATGTATTTTTCCATCAACTAATTCGTCAAACTTCTTAATTGCGTATCCACCTAAAGGTCCCATTATCATGGCACCTAAAAACATGGTTATATCTGAACCTATAATTACCCCCATGGTAGAAATAGCCCCGATTACTCCTCCTCTTACTCCGTAAGCCATACTTCCACCAGTGTATCCTATTAATAATGGCAATAGATAAGTTATCATGGGTCCTACTAGGGCAGCCAAGTTTTCGTTAGGTGTCCATCCAGTTGGTATAAATAATGCCGTAATTAAACCCCAAGCTATAAATGCACCAATGTTTGGCATTACCATTCCACTCAAGAATCTTCCAAAGCGCTGTATACCTTCCTGTCCTTTGCTTTTACGCCTAATCTGGGTGTTCATTTCAAGCTGTGACATTAAATTCCCTCCCATTATAATTTTATCGTAATATACCAGTGTTTCTGCAGAAAACATTTACATTACTTTAATTTCATTATAAGGGAGGGACTGTTATATAACAATTCAAACATATCTGTAATAGTCCATATCACTTAGTGACATAATTTAACACCTGCTACACTATCACACATACGTCAGTTCCTAATCTTCTGATAAACTTTATATTTCCAAATATTCTATATATCTATATTCCCTAAGCTTTCATATGCATCTTCTTTTTGATTTAATGTCTCCTTTGGTGGTTTAACTAATAGTATGAATATAAGTGCTAGTATAAATCCAAATACAGAGTATTTAAATAAAATATCATAACCTAATATATCTATTAGCTTACCTACAAGTGGAGGGGATACTATTGCTGCAAGGGATGAAAATAAGTAATAATAACCAGTGTATCTTCCCACATTTGAATCATCAGTCATGCTAACAACAAATGGGTAGGAGTTTATATTTATTAATGCCCAAGCTGCACCAGCTATAATAAATAAGGCTGCAAATACTTTTATATCTGTTGATACTAAAAGTCCTCCAAAGGTGGCTATCATAAGTATAAGCCCAGCTATTATTGTCTTTTTCTTTCCTATTTTGGTTGCAATAAGACCTGCAGGTATAGCAAATGCAACCATAGAAATGGAAAAATAAGTAAACGTTCTTGCTGCAGTTGATTCTTTTATATTGAGATATTCTTTCCCGTATAAGGTAAAGAAGGTTTCAACTGCATTAAAGGCTACAAACCAGAAAAATATTGCAATAAGCAAAAACACTACATTTTTTGATATCTTAAGCTTCTCTTGTAGGGTTTCCTTTTCCTTATCTTCCTTTTTAGGAATATTATTATAGTTTAATGAATCTCTTTTTTCTTTAATATTTAAAAATAATACAAGTATGCTAATAATCATAAGAGCTGCTGCCATATAAAATGGATATGCTTTGTCCATATCATACAAAAATGAGCCTATAAAGTAGGCAGTTATAGCCCCTACCCCCCCCATTAAATTAATTATACCGTTTGCTTTACTTCTTAAGGGTGAAGGGGTAAGATCAGGCATGAGTGCAATTGTAGGGGCTCTAAATGATGCCATAACAAGGTTTAGAGATATTATAGATGCCATAAGTGATACTAGACTATAGTGCATTGGTATAATGCACAAAATAAGCGCTGCAATTGGCATTCCAATTAAAAGATATGGCATTCTTCTCCCATACTTTGTATTTGTGACATCACTTAATGTCCCAAAAATAGGCTGCATAAATAATCCAGCATAATTATCAATGGTCATAATAAAACCTACCAGAAAATTACTCCCTATAAACTCTCTTAAAAATATTGGTACATAAGAATTATAAAGAGACCAGGTAAGGCTTATAGCAAAAAAACCAAACCCTAATAAAAACGTTTTTTTATAATTAAGTTTCACTCTCTCACTCTCCTTTTATTTTTATAAGCCTATCAGGATAGTCAGTGATTATTCCATCCACCCCCATAACAATCATATATTTCATTTCTCTTTCTCCATTTACCGTAAATGGGTTTACCATGATATTATTTTTCTTTATCCCCTCCATTATTTCTGGTCTTATGTTATAAAAGAAAGGGTGAAGTGCTTCTGCACCTATCTTTTTTGCATAATCCCAAGGTTCTACTAACCCAGACATGTACAAAACGCCTGTTTTTATTGTGCTGTCTATTTTTTTACACTCTAATAGTGAGTAATGATTAAAACTAGATATTATCACCTTATGTTCCATTCTATACTCATGTATCATATCTATAGTTAGCTTCTCTATATTAGGATACATGATAATGCCGCTTTTAATTTCAATATTTACAAGTATGTCTTTATCATGTACAAACTCAAGCAGTTCCCTTAATGTTGGTATCTTTTCATTTTCATATTCTTTAGAAAACCATGCCCCTGCACTTAAACCTTTAAGCTCTTCTAATGTAAAATCCTTTAAAAGCCCTTTGCAGTTTATTGTTCTGTCTAACTTTTCATCGTGGCATAGTACAATTTCACCATCCTTTGATAATTGAACATCAGTTTCTATTCCGTCAACTCCAATATCAATTGCCTTTTTAAAAGATGCCATTGTATTCTCTGGTGCTAAATGAGGTACACCCCTATGACCAATTATTTTTGGAAAAATCATCATACCGCCTCCACATATTGTAATAATTATGTATTTCTACATTTATTATTCTTTTCCTTCTTTTAATAAGTATTACTCATAAAACACAAATCAATTGTAATACTATATTTATAATATATTGTATGGGAGGAATATTAATGAAAAGCAATGTTATTTATTTCGAAGATGAAAGGCTGCTTAGGTCTTATGATAAAATTGGGGATTCAATTATAAAATATATTGGGGATTTAGATCTTACATGGGAAATTGAGATAGCAAAGAAAATATATTTCGTAGGCCTTGATTCTACTAATAAGTTTAAGGATAATTATAAATCTTTTATACACTGGCTAATCTTTTCATACAAGTTTAGCACTGGTCTTCCCCTGATTGACTCTATTTATAAATTTGGCTCCCCAAATAGCTCTGAGAAAATTGCCTTAGAAAACCTAACCAATACATATGAAAGCCTATATAAGGTCTACTCAATAGAAAATGATATGCTTCTCATAAAAGATGTGTTTACAGGCCAAAAAATATACATCTGGAATAGCCCACTTGCTAAAAGTGTAAAAAAATATAATGGAATATTTGGCAGAATATTATTTGTAGATAATAAGAATTTACTTATACCTGGCTACTTGGTTATGTCAAATAGCCTGTTAAAAGATATGGAAAGGTTTATAAACGCTGAGTTTAAAACATATAGCAAATTCCATGATGATTTTTCTGTTCATAACTTTATTAAAAGAAATAGCCTGCTTATCCATAGATATTTTCTGCGAAATGAAATATAGCTTATAATAAAAAATAATAGGTAGAGCATACATAAACAATGTAGCCTACCTATTATCATAGTTCAGTTATAAATATGTCTTCCACTTTTTATTATATGTTTCCTTTTTTAACGCTATATAAAAACTCTTGTCCATCTGTATCTATATTTACTGTACAGCCTTCATATACCTCACCTGAAATTATCATTTTGCCTACTTGTGTTTCAATCTCTCTTTGTATATATCTTTTTAGAGGTCTTGCACCAAAATTAAAATCATATCCTTCATCACAAATTAAATCCAATGCATTCTCAGTTACCTCTATAGAAATTGACTTTTCAGCTAACCTATTCTCTATTTCAGATATAAATATCTTTACTATTTCCTTTATTTCCTTCTTTGTAAGTGGCTTAAACATTACTATATCGTCTACCCTATTTAAAAACTCAGGTTTAAAATGATTCCTAAGTTCATCTAAGACACTTTCCTTTACATCTTCACTTATTTCTTCGCTTTCTTTATCCCTTATCAAAAGATTGCTTCCTATATTAGAGGTCATTATTATTACAGTGTTTTTAAAATCCACTAATTTTCCTTTGCTGTCTGTGAGCCTTCCTTCATCAAGTATCTGAAGAAAGATATTAAATACATCATGATGTGCCTTTTCAATTTCATCAAATAGTATTACACTGTAAGGCTTTCTCCTAACTGCTTCTGTAAGCTGTCCTCCCTCTTCATAACCCACGTATCCGGGAGGTGCTCCTATTAGTCTTGATACAGCAAACTTCTCCATGTATTCTGACATATCAATTTTGATTAGGTTATCCTCACTATCAAATAACAGCCTCGCAAGGCTGTTTGCAAGTTCCGTTTTACCTACGCCTGTAGGCCCTAAAAATATAAATGAGCCAATAGGTCTTAGTGGATCTTTAAGCCCTGATCTTGCCCTTATTATTGCATCTGATACCAATTTTACAGCTTCGTCTTGTCCTATAACCCTTTTATGGAGTTCATCCTCAAGGTTCATTAACTTTTGTCTTTCACTTTCAACAAGCTTAGATACTGGTATCTTAACCCACTTAGAGACTATCTCAGCAATCTCATCTTCAGTAACTTCTTCCTTTAAATATCTATTGCCACTATCCCTATTTTCTATTACTTTCTCTTCTTCTTCTAATTGCTTATTAAGTTCAACCATTTTACCATATTTAAGCTGAGCAACTTTATCTAGGTCATACTCTCTTTCAGCCTTTTCCATTTCAACTTTTGTATTATCTATTTCCTTTTTTATTTCTCTAACCTTTGATATTTCGTCCATTTCTAGTTGGTACTTAGCCCTCATTTGGTTTTCAGTATCTTTTAAATTAGATATTTCTGATTGAAGTACTTTAAGCCTTTCTTTTGATCTTTCATCGCTTTCCTTTTTAAGTGCACTTTCTTCTATCTCAAGCTGGAAAATCTTCCTCGTAATATCATCAAGTTCAGAAGGCATACTGTCAAGCTCTGTCCTTATCATTGCCGCAGCTTCATCTACAAGGTCTATTGCCTTATCTGGCAGGAATCTGTCGCTTATATATCTTGAAGAAAGCTTAACTGCAGCAACTATTGCATTATCATGTATTCTAACACCATGGTGCAGTTCAAACTTCTCTTTAAGTCCTCTAAGTATTGATATAGAATCTTCTATACTTGGCTCATCAACTAATACAGGTTGAAACCTTCTCTCTAAGGCGCTATCCTTTTCTATATACTGCCTGTATTCATCAAATGTAGTAGCCCCAATGCAGTGGAGCTCTCCTCTAGCGAGAAGGGGCTTTAACATATTTCCAGCGTCCATTGACCCTTCAGCCTTCCCTGCTCCTACAATTGTATGAAGTTCATCAATAAAGAGTATTATCTTTCCTTGGGATTTTTGCACTTCATTTAAAACTGCTTTAAGCCTTTCTTCGAATTCCCCCCTATATTTAGCACCTGCAATTAATGAGCCCATATCAAGGGAAAATATAATTCTATTTTTAAGGCTTTCAGGAACATCTCCCCTTACAATCCTTTGGGAAAGTCCTTCTACAACTGCTGTTTTACCAACTCCAGGCTCTCCTATAAGCACTGGATTATTTTTTGTTCTTCTTGAAAGTATCCTAACTACCCTTCTTATCTCATCATCTCTTCCTATTACAGGATCAAGTTTTCCTAATTTAGCCTCTTCTACAAGATTCCTTCCGAATTTCTTTAATGCATCATAGGTTTCTTCAGGATCTTGACTAGTAATCCTTTGGTTTCCCCTAACTGAGGATAATGTAGATAAAAATTTGTCTTTTGTTATACCATATTTTTTTATTAATTTTGATGTAATTGTATCAGACTTTTCCTCTATAAATGAAAGCATTATATGTTCCACGCTTACATATTCATCTTGAAAGCTCTTGGCAATATCCCATGCTCTAAGTAGTATTTCATCTATTCTTCGAGTTGCATAAACAGATGATGAGCTAGCACCGCTTCCTAATATTTTAGGCATTTTATCCATTTCACTCACTAAATCTTCCTTAAAGCTTTTTGAGGATACCCCCATTTTATCAATAAGGCTTGGAATCAATCCTTCATCTTGTTCTAGTAACGCAAGTAAAAGATGCTCACCATCTACCATTTGATGATTCATCCTAACTGCAATCTCTTGGGCATCAGAAACTGCTAGCTGCGATTTATACGTTAACTTGTTAAAATCCATATAACTACCTCCTACTCATTTCCACCTATAAGTTCACAAAAATTAAACATTTTAATTACTTCCGTACATACCTTATTAGGTAATGCCTTACCCTGCTTTATTGCTTCTGGCCTTGGGATATTAAGCTTTATTTTAACACCGCCTATATTCTTATTGTCAAAGGGATAAGGCTGTATCTTCTCTATATTATTTACAACTAAATCTAAGTTATTTATATTAAGTTCTTTATTCTCAAACTTAAACTCCTCTGTCCAACAACCTGTCCTAGGTTTTTTAATATCTCTTTTATATATTGTCATATAAATAGATTTATTCTCTTTAAAAAGTCTTGCAAATATATCCTTTTTATCTTTTAAAGCATTCTTAAACAATTCAAACTTTAAATAATCACCATCTGCTGGCGATATTAGGTTTATATTTAGACCCTCTTGATATAAATCTATTTCCAATCCTAAAAAGTCGATTCCATTTATATTTGCTCTTGCATATAAATGATCCTTTCCTTTATTTAACCCTTGAAAATCTTTTTCAAGTATGAGTACTCCATCAGTATTCTTATGATAGCATTTTTGAAGTTGATAACAAAGTCCTCTAAATAATCTTTTTAATCCTTCTTTTTTCTTTTCATATTCTGATTTTTCCATAGTTTTCTTCCTTTTGAAAAACTCAAAATCGCTGCTTTCAAATCCATTAAAATCCATGTAATTTTTCCCCCTAATTATTTATATATTAAATATTTTTTAAAGTATTTGTCATATATTTAAATACACCAAACCCATTATTTAATTTTTATCTATATGTATAAGGAACGCATTTTATAATTGTCCATTAAAAGATCAAATAAAATGCGTTCCCTATATAAGTCATTAGTATATTAAATATTACTTACTGCTTTATGCTACTCTACTAGTTCTATTTCAAAAAAGTCATTTAGGTTCTTATATAACCCAATTCCCTTATCTTTATAATCTATTGCCTTTTTAAAGTTATTCTGTTTTTCATAAAAATCACTTATTGTTATGTACATAAAGGCAAGCTCTTTTTTCATATCAGAACTTTCAAGGTACTTTATTCCAGCAAGCATATATAATTCTGCTTTTTTACTGTCTTTTTTTAAAATATACAGCTTGTATAAATAATAATATGACATGGGTACATAGCTGCAATTAGTTTTATAAATGCTATTTTCAATTACATCATTAACTATTTCAATTGCCTTATCAATATCATTTGTTTTCATATAATTATCCGCCATTTTAAGCATTGTATAAGGCAGGGTATCATCATCTATGCCTAACTTTATATCATATGAATTGTTTAAATGAACAAAGGATTCTTCTATATTTCCAACTTGTGATAATATAACACCCATGTTTGTCTCCATTTTAGCAACAAACTTTTTGTCATCAAGCTCTTTAAATATTTGTATGGCCTCATCTGCAAATTTAGTTGCTTCACTAAATCTATCTAAACTATGATAGGATAGGCTAAGCATAAGCAATGATTGTCCATACTGGAACTTGTCCGACTTCTTTTTATATTTATTCATAGCAAGAAGCGCATAATCTATAGTCCCATTATAGTTCTTTAATTTTAAGCAACACTTGGATATATTAAAATATATTTTTGCAAGCATATCATCATTAATTATATTATTTTCATTTATTATTTTTTCTGCCTGTTTAAAAAAGTTAAGAGAAACCTCATAACATGAAAGTTCATAGGTTGTCATTCCTAAAAACAAATATGTCTCAATTATATGATCATTTTCGCTATTTCTCAAAAAAATCTCATTAGCAGTTATAAAGCTGCTATGAGCATCTTTGTAATTGCCCTCGAAATAATCTATCTTTCCCCTATAAAGTATACCAAGTCCTATTAGGCTCTCTATATTATATTTGGTTGCATAAGCCATGTTCATATTTATAGCTTCTGCTGCCTGCTCATAGTTCCCCATTAATATAGAGGCTTCTGATATCTTTAAGTAATACTTGCAAAGCCTTTCTGCTTGGTGATTTTCCGTTTCTAATATGTAGTCAATGCTCACATTTAGCTTCTCTGCTATATATTCAAGAAGATCCATACTAGGCTTTGACTTGCCTGATTCAACAAGGCTTATTTGCCCTGGGGTTACCTTGTCCCCGGCAAGATCTTTAAGCGTCATATCTAATTCTTTTCTTTTGTATTTTATTTTTTCCCCTAGTGATAATATTTCCATAAGTATTCCTCAACTTTTCATTTTCTTATGAGACGTAACAGTGACATTAAGCCTAATGCCTATTATATATTATAAATAGGCATATATAAAAAAGTTGTCAATTTAATATGTCTTTTAATACTATTATAAGGCACGCTTAATAATTGTACAAGTAATTTTATTCCTATTGTTACTTTCAAGCTAATATGTTACATTTTATCAAGAGCCTTTTTCCTATATTTGTATACGTCTATAAGAGGTCTGTATAAAAGATTCTTGTGCAGATTATATAATTTATTATATTCTGCACTCTTAATTTCATCAGGCTTTATAATATCAACATCATCTTTGTCTAGGCTGCTTTTGTTGAATATTAAATCAAATAATGCCATTTGGTGGCTATACTTATTATTCACTATTACCTCTTTGCAGGTTATATCTGAGATAATATTATAAAACATTTCATTTTCAATGGATTTAGTAATATAAATACGATCCGTGTTTATTCCCTGGTAGTTCATACTATCTATTTTATCTTTAATCATAAAACCTTCCGCTTCAAAATATGCAGCCAAAATATTTGAGGAAGAACTTGTGCATTCTATACCGATTATGCCCCCCTTAACGTCAGATCCCTGATTGTATCCTTCTCCCATTACGTAAGGCAGTACCATAACTCCATTAGAACCCTCTGAAATATCTATATATTCTTCTGCTTCCAATTTAAAACTTTTAAGAATCCACTCAGAAAACCTAATGCAATAGTCTCCTATATATCCATATATATATAGCCCACCCTTATGGGGCAGTCTAATTATTCCGTCGTCTTTTTTAATCTTTACATACCTATTTAAAGTACATAAGGTGGATGATTCCATATTATATGCCATAATTTTTAGATCTCCATTGTCCTCGGCATATAAAAATGATGATAGGGATGATAGAATAAATGTATTTGACCCCAGCATAAATTTTATATCTTCTTTAAATCCAAGTTCTTCTTTCATCTTACCGGATATAACGCCAATACATTCCCCAATTTTAGATACAGTAGGTAAAATACTTTCATTAAGTCCAACATCATTTATTAACCTGATATTGTATCCTGATGTTTTCCTATTATATGCCATAAGAAGCGCTGAGTAATTGTCAATGGCAGTCTCCCCACACAATCTATAGGCAATAAATCCGTCAATAGTTAAGACTTTAAATATTTTCCTATATGCATCAGGCATATTATTCTTAATCCAAATCAATTTAGGGATTATACTATAGGACCAGGGCAATATGCATTCATCCTTATATTTGTGATAGCTTTTTTGACATAACCTTATCTGGTATCTCGCCCTTCTATCGCAAGACATTATAGCATTTAATATAGGCTCCCCTAAACTATCTATACATACAAATGAGCCCATATCCTGAGTTATGGCCATGGATGATATATTGGCATACTCATAATCTATTGCAATTTGTTTTATTATATCAACTGTATCTGCGAACAATTGCTCAATGCTTTGCTCCACACATTCTTTTTTTAATATGATTTGGGCTTCCCTTTTTATACTGCCTAGCTCAATACCTTCATCATCAATGACGCTGGCCCTTATGGAATCAATACCTAAGTAAATTGACAAAAATCCTCCCATGATACCACTCCAAAAGTAATAATTAAAAACCCTGCCATTATTATATATGCCTAAAGTTTGGATATGACACAAAAACAGACTCATAAATTTTAGAGTCTGTTTTATATCTATCTTCTCATATCCTTCATTCCATCCCAAGCATCTGCCATAGAGCCCACCATACTTTTTCCTGCCTTAGTTATCCTTCTCTTTGTTCTTCTATCCATCTGGGGCATTATCATCATTCCTGCTGCCGCCCCTAAAAGCGCTCCTGTTGCCATTCCACTTAAGAACTTACCTTCCATAGCATCACTTCCTTTCAAGCTGTCATTGATATTAATAGTATGCTACATTTTTTTAATATATAGTCATAGCAAATTTTTGAAACTGGAATTAAAAATCTGTTATAACCATATAGCTCTTAAGTAATTTGAATGTTAGAATAGAATATATCTCTAAATAGGAGGTTTTGCCGTGACAAAGGAAATATTCGTAAATAATACTGGCTATGATTTTATTACCAATAATGATTTTTTTGTTATAAACACCCATACCATTCCCGCAATTTTAACAAAATACACTTTTGTAAAGGAAAAATGGGGTGCAATTAATATAGTAAATTTTATTGATGCAGATATACTAGATTATAGTAAAATGGATTCCATTAAAAGCACCTTTGAAGGGGAACTATCAGCCTTTTCAACAAATATTAAATCAGGCCTTACCATATACTTTAAAGTATTTGTAACACAGTATGGACTTTCAGAAGAAATAACTGATTCCATATTATCTATAAAGGGCAAGGAAGGCAATAGAAATTCTGTATTGATTCCATTAATAGTTGATTTGTCATCAAAAAGTGTTATTCATAACCCAAAAGAAAAGCATGATAAAATTGGTCTTATTGATTCTCTAGAAGGCCATGCATTAAATTTAGATGAATATAATGAGACTTTTGATTTGGAAAAAATTCAAAATGATATTATAGACACAAGTAATAGGACTATAAATAATGGTGCAGATGAAAATACAAATGTAAAATTTAAGCCATATGCCACATATGGTCTTATTGCAATCAATATAATAGTATTTATATTAGGTACTATATCTGGGGGGACTCAAGATATAAACGTACTAACAAAGTATGGTGCAAAGGTTAACTCTTTAATAATTGAAGGTGAATATTGGAGGTTTATTACCGCTGCATTTGTACATATTGGGTTTGCCCATTTAGCGTTTAATATGTATGGACTTTATAGTATTGGTTCACTAGTTGAAAGGATTTATGGAAGATATAAATTTCTGTTTATATATTTTATAGCCGCCATATTAGGGAGCATAACAAGTTTTATTTTCTCTCCTATTCCCTCAGCAGGAGCATCAGGTGCTATATTTGGTCTGTTAGGAGCACTTTTATACATTGGGAGGAAAAACCCTAAACTATTTTCTACTTCCTTTGGTATTAATGTACTTGTGGTTGTTGTATTTAACCTTTTATACGGATTTACAAATAAGGGTATAGATAACTTTGGCCATATAGGAGGGCTTATTGGAGGATATTTAGCCTCTAATATTGTAGGATTAAAATATGATAAAAAATATGGCCTTAAAAATCTATTGTTTTTTATAATCACATTTACGATGCTTATAACTGGTACCATGTGGGGCATTAATAGAAATACCCAGTCATGGGAATATTATTATCAATCCGCAATAGAATACTATAATAGAAACGATATGCAAAAAGCAAAAGAGTCTTTAGATAAAGCACAAAAGTTAGAACCTAATAACAAATACGTGGAAGACCTAATTAAGTATATAGATTCTCTAAACAATTAAAACCCTTAAGATAAGTTAAGAGGTAAAAGCTAAAAAGTAATAGTTGTGGTGAAAATTC
>DIRE01000089.1:56742-91078 GCA_002426575.1 Clostridiaceae bacterium UBA5444
TAAACTCTTAGTTCTTACTTATTACCTCTTACTTGTTAATTCTTACCTCTTACCTATCTACTTACTTATTTATTTTATCTTTTTAAGTCCCTCAATGGATCTTAAAGCAAGATCTCTAATCTGGTTTGCATTATTTATAAAATCATACTCAAATTCATCATTTAATATAGCTTTAATTAAGTAATCTCTTTCATTATTTAACTGTATTAAATCTCCTGCTAAGCGAATTATATCATCATGTTCTTTAAATCTTCCCTCAATTCCAAGGTGATTTTTAAATCCGGAGTAAAATAGTAACAATAGCCCTGCGCTTTTTATATCATCAACCACATCCCACCCTCGCCTAATGCCTGATATGATCCATGTTAATTTTGTCCAAGGCATATAATGCTTTTCGTAATTTATATATTTTCTCCTTATTCCAGGATGATAGTTAATATCCTGCAAATATAAGCTAGAACTAATATCATAAGAAAAATCTATTCTATAATAGGGTTTGTTGTTTGTTTTGTAGCTATATATGCCAATATCCCTAAATTCATCTTCACTGTTAGGGAGTGGAAGGCTTTTTTGTGACTTTTTAAAGTAGGGATATATTTTATTTCTAGATAAAATCTTAACCGCCATAAAGTATGGTAATAAGGCTGTATAAACATATTCTTGTGGATGTACATATTCAAAGCTCTCAAAAAGGTAGTCTCCAACACTTATGAGCCTTTCAACTTCATTTGCTTTATGATTACTCTTGCCATTACCTTCCTTGTCTATAGCTGGCGCTGCTTCTTCTATTAATACGGTGTTATAATCTTCGTACTCAATATTTTTTAAAACCTTTTTATCAAAGGATGAGATAAAATTATCTACATACCTTTTAAATGTGCCCTCTGTTCTTTCAATAGATTCTTTAGATTTACTGTATATACTTCTTTCATTTAATAAAAAGTTTTTAATATTTTTCTCATTCTCATTCAATATATTTGTTTCAGCTTTAGATTCAGTTTGTCCATATATTTTCATTATAATATCATCAACGAGCCACCTTATCTCATAAGTAAACTCTTTATCAATTATTATAGTTTCATCAACATATAGGCTGGACTCTTCTAAATCCGTTTTTTCTCCTTTTTCCTCAGCTAATATTATTTTTTGTATATAATCTAATGTATCCTGATTCTTCGAGTCGTTCTTTATTAATATGGCCTTTTCAATATATAACAAAGCCTGTTTAGACTTTCCCATATTGAGCAGGCATATGCTCATATTTTTATATATGGAGTTAAATAGGTTTTCATATTCTTTTCTATTTGCTAGGTTTTTATTTGTAACCTTTTTTATTAAAATATTTAATGTTGTATTAAACTCCTTATAGGCCCCATCAAAGTTTTTGTCTTTTATCTCTGCAACACCTATATTATAATAAGCAATTATGCTGTCAAACTTTTCAGTAGCTTTAGTGAATTCATTCTTTGCCTTTTCAATTTCATTTAAATCTAAATAAAGACATCCTAAATCTATTGTTAATGTTTCCCCCATAAATTCATCTGGTATATGCTCGATTGCCTCTATGGCTTTTGAAGAATAATTAAGCTCTCTATATGCTCTAGCCATATTGTGGTATATCATCTTTCTGCTGTATATATCCATTTTAGCAAACCTATCTAGCATATAATTGTAAATATATAATGCCCTATAATCGTGTCCATTTGATATTAGACATTCCGCTAATTCATATGTTTCATTAAAGCTTAAACTATCCATATTTACTTTTTCAAAAATGCCTTCTAGGTTAATATTAAGTTCAAGCGAGCACATAATTATTTTACTATACACATTATATTTTAGCTTTCCCTTTTCAGATATGTTGCTAAAAGTATCTAGTGCCTCATTGTATATAGACTGTTTCATTAAACATGTTGCTAGCCTATTTGATATATAATCATCTGGTTTTTCTATATCATAAATTCTTTTGTATAGGTTTGCAGCCTGCTCATAATCCCCTTCATTGAAAAGTATATCTGCAGCAATTAGGTTTCTATTAAACTTATCAAACTCTCCCTTTCCAACTATATTAATGGACTTTGCAATTGCCTTTGCCCTTATATATGGGTGTAAATCCATAGTTGAAAAAGCAGTAAACATTTCATCTATTACCATGCCATCAATGCTAGCCCCTGTTATAGTCTCATATATATCTATGGATTCTTTTTTTTCAATCCCATAAAGGAAGTATGCTATCATGGAGCATGCCTCATAGCAATCAGATATTCTATCTGCTTCACTTATTATGCTATTTTTATGTTTATTAAATATCTCTAACGCCTTTTCTATATTAAGCTCTTTAAATAGCAGTTTTATCTTAAGCCCATAAAGGCCTATCCTCTCAAAGCTGTCTTCTGCTAATTCCTTATTCCTTAGTAAATCATCTATTATCAATATTAAATTACCGTTTTTATTCTTTTTAAGAACGGTTGCACATTGAAGAAGCAAGTATTTTTCTCTAAAGTAAATACTTGCTAAAGAGTCAATATAATTAAGGAGTTCGTACATCCTCCCGCTTATAAAATATGATTCTTCTATGATCTCATCCTTTTGTTTCTTGCTATCTTTACTTAATTGTTCGGCAATCTCAATTGCCTTATCAAAGTCTTTATAAATCATATGAGTCTTTGATAATATTATTTTTGACATATCCTTGTATCTATCAGATGCCTTCTTATCATATGCTATATCCTTCATAATCTGTTCAGATTCTTTATATTTTTTAAGCATAAAATATGATTCGCCAAGTATATACTTTGATTTATAATCATTTAACTTCTCATTTTTGTATACTATATCTATAGCATCTTCATATTTACCGGCTCGCCTATATGCATCAGCTAGTCTATATAATGTGTCCTCATTGTCTTCTGTATCTGTCTTTATAGCCTCTTTAATATAAAAGATTTCTTTTTCAAAATCATTTAAACTACCATATGTAATACCTTTTTCTATTAATGCCCTCGTATTATTTTTATCTATTTTTAATGTATCATTAAATAGCTCTATAGATTCATCAGGGTTTTCTTCCCTAAGTTTAATACCCATATCAATTAAATTCTGAGTTCTATTTCTAATATCTTTTTTGCTAAGCTTACCTATATGAATACAGTCTTTGGGGCAATCATCATATAATTGAATGCTGCTACAACAATCACCGCATATATATCTATTATTATATTTAGGACATTCACGCCTGCCACGTTTTATACCGCATTTAAAGCAATCAATCTTTGCCATATACTTCACTCCTAACAAATTCTAAGTATATTATTCTATAAACAACTAGTAAATCCCTTTATTAATAGTTTGTGTTTTTTTAAAATGTTTGTGTTTATTAAACATAACCCATAATAAAATGCCATGTATTAGTAGATGACTAAATAATTATACATTTATGCTAATTAAAATACCACTTTTTTCGTCTTTTACATTGCTATTTTAAATATGCTGTGCTATACTATTTAAAATTAATACCAAATACATATATTTATTGCCTTTCATGGTTTAAAGAACGCATTTTAATTAAATGCGTTCTTTAAATAGAAACTAAATAATTATATATATTATTATGAATTGGTACTTGTTTTATTAAGAGGGGTGGTTTTTTGGGAACTATAGTACAAAAATATGGAGGCTCATCAGTAGGCACTGCTGACAAAATTATAAGTGTTGCAAAGAGAGTTATTAAAAAGAAACTCGAGGGTAACAATGTAGTTGTTGTGGTATCAGCCATGGGTGATACCACAGATGATCTAATAGCAACTGCTAAAAGTATAACCCCAGATCCTGATAAACGTGAACTTGACGCTCTTATGTCAACAGGTGAAATGATTTCGGCATCTTTGCTTTCATTAGCATTAAAGAGCATGGGGCATGATGCCATATCCTATACAGCATATCAACTGCCAATAAGTGCAACTGGGGCTCATTGCAAATCGTTTATAGCAGATATAGAAAAGGATAGGATAATAGACTCCTTTAATAAAGGTCAAATAGTTATTATCGCTGGTTTTCAAGCTATTAACGAGGAAGGAGATATAACTACCCTTGGAAGAGGCGGATCTGATACTACAGCTGTTGCACTAGCCGCAAAGCTTGGCGGTATATGCGAGATATATACAGATGTAGATGGAATATACACGGTTGACCCAAGGCTCTTTCCAAAGTCCAAAAAACTTGAAGAGATAAGTTTTGAAGAGATGATGGAACTTTCAAGTCTTGGCGCACAGGTTATGCATACAAGAGCAGTAGAATTAGGAGAGAAGTACAATATACCTATATATGTTTCTCATAGCAATAAAGATACAAAAGGTACTTTTATAAAGGAGGTTGAAGCCATGGAGGATAAGCCTATAACCGGCCTTGCAGTAAACGACAGCGATGCAATAATAACTATCAAAAATATAGAACTTTCAGCAAATACTCTTGCTTATATATTTGAAAAGATTGCAGAGCAGAAAATAAACATAGACATGATAAGCCAAACGGCTCCCGTAAATGGTAATGTTAATATATCATTTACCGTACCAAAAGAGGATATAGAAATCTGTAAATCAATAATAGACACAACAGAGCATGCCTCTTTAATTAAAATTGATGAGGATGTTACAAAGTTTTCAGTAGTTGGAATTGGTATGAGATCAGCATCTGGTGTTGCCTCTAAATTATTTAAGATACTATATGATAATAATATTCAGGTTAAAATGGTTACAACATCTGAAATAAGGATAACATGTGCCATAAGCCAGTCAGATAAGTTAAAAGCTGTCCAAACAGTTGCAGAAGAATTTGAATTATAATTTCTTAAAACAAAGAAGGTAGAGTACATAATTATTTAATTAATTATCCTCTACCTTCTTATTTTTATTTCTTTCTAAACCTGATAAAAATCCATACCGCCAATGCTATAAAAGGTATTAAAGGAAGAATGGTTACAATAAATACTAATATAGTGGAAAAGAATCTTATAATAACATTTAGTGTGCTTTTAAATCCATTAGCCATGGCCTTTCCTATTTCATTCCAGCTTATAAATGTTAATTTAACGTTTTTTCCACTTATTTCTTTAGCTTTATTTAAGGTTATATCTATGGTACTAAACTCTACTAATTTATCCCACATCTTAATCTTACCTTCAAAGGCTTCAATATCTCCCCTAACCTTATATAGCTCGCCTTGAACCTTTAATATATCCTCAATAGTATTTGCCTTCTTCATAATGCCAAGCAATTGCTCCTCTTGAGCCTTTAAATTCTTAAGCCTTGCTTTTGTATCTGTATACTCCTCTGTTATATCATCAGTTGATGTGTTTCTTTCTTTTCTATCCCCAACAGTATCTAGAAATGATAAAATGTTACCTAAACTTGTAGCTGGGACTCTTATAGTTATATGAGAATAATTGCTGCCAATATCTGAAGCTGATACATATCCACCAGAGCTTATTACTTTTTTCTCTATTTTGTCATAAGATTCATTAGTATCCTTTACCTCTAAAATGACTCGGGCATTTTGAATTATCTTCCGCTCAGTATATGCTGGTGTTGTACTATCATAGTCAGCTGCAACTTTATTATCGCTGCTTGGGTTCTCCTGCATAAGTTGGTCTGATTTACTTGTTTCCGTAACGCTATCTCTAGCTTGTTTGCTTCCACATGATGCAAATATAATTGCCACCATAAATATTGCTATAATTACAGTTACTCTTTTCTTCATATATACCCCCCATTATATATAGTTTAGAAAAACTACTTTTCTATATAGTTAGACGGATATAATATTATAAAGTTCCCAAGTTGGGGTAATACTGCAAACTATTCCGCAAATTTTAATTCTGAGCCGATATTTCTTTCAATTTCATAATGGTATCCTTATAATTTGAGTCATATAGTTTATCAGAAACGTTAGCCCTTATAAATTCATCAATATTATTAGCATATTTCTCTAACTCAGCTGGCGTTATGCCAATTTTTTTGATCTCATCAGAAGACATTTGCCTGAGTTCGTTAACGGTGTAAATCATGCCATCGTAATATAAGGCGAGGGGGCTTGCCAATGCTTTTTTCATGCTTTTCTCATCCTCAGAATACAAAGCATTTATTACATCATCAGGGATTACCATAGATTCAGCTTTTTGATTTTTAAAAGAGTTATTTACTTTTATTAATTCTTCCCTAGGAATAGAAAAGTATTTAATCATCTGATACAATTCTGGTAATTCAGTTTGTCCTTTTGCATCCTGCTTCAAATAAACTTCATTTACCCACTTTTCAGTAGCTTCTTCCCCAACAATCTGCATACCATAGTATAAATTTTCTACAACATCAATATACCTACGATCAAATACGTCGTACCCACCCTCAAAACTTATTCCACCCCCGTTCTGGGTTACAGAAGTTTGTTTGTCATAGTCTATAGCCTGCTCCTTTTGTCCTAAATTACTACTGCACGCTGGTAATAACATTAAGCAAAATAATACTATAATAATAAAGGATTTATTTAGTTTCATTTTATTCACCTCACCTAATTCTAATAATTTATTGTATATCCATCTGATGGAATCGATGGATAGAAAAAGAATGGATTTAATGTTGTAGATTTTGTATTGGCACTATTAGTTCCATTTGAGATAACTCCTAAGTGCAAGTGATTTCCAGTGGAAGCACCTGTAGTCCCAACCTTTCCGATTACTGTAGTACCTTTTGTAACAGGTGAATTAACAGAAAGTGCCGTGGCCTGATACATATGCATATATGTTATTCTCGAGAGTGTACTTGTACCATATACCTTATCAGTATTCGATTTAATTATAACGCAATATCCTCAATATCCTCTGCCATTTATGTTACTTGACTCATATACAATCTGATCTACGATACCATTATTTACACTATATATAGTAGTTTGGCTTGGTGCTGAAATATCTATACCTGCGTGAAAGCTATTCGCTCCATTCATTGTACGATTCCCATAATTAGATGTAATAGTTTTATTATTAGGCAATGGGAAGCTCCAATTCATATTTGCATAATAGGTTTCGTGGTTATCAGCTGCTACATCAAAATACCATTGTTGATTAGTACTACCTGTGTAAGTTGATACAAAAACATTACCTGCTGATGTTGCAGATGTTCCTGATGCTGACCCGTTTGATGTACCATATGCTGTCAGCGCAACATTTGTATTGGATTTAGGTACTATTTTATATTTACTATTTCCAAGGCTTACAATCTTGAAATATTGAGCAACAGCATCAACAGGCGCATATATTTCCACATTGCATCCGGATACTACAGAACCGTTTGATTTTACAATATCAAGTACTCTGTATCTTCCATTTACACTTGCCATAGAATAAAACCTATATGCATCTTGTGTACTATCATAAACCGCCCGGAATCTCTGCTCTACACTTCCATCATTGCTCCACTGATATACATTAATGCCATTATAGTCAAGCCCGTTATCGACGTTAACGTTTTTATTTGAACCAGCATTTCTTAAAATATAAACGCCTCCATTTGTAATTCCAGTTGTCTGCGCAGCAAAAACATCCACAGGTTTCGAAAAAATTATTAAGGTTGAAAAAGCAATTATCAAAAGTATTTTTATTACCTTTTCATAGTATCTTTTCATTTTCTACTTCCTCTCATTTATTATATTTTATTGTTGCACATTGTTGTCTGGGATAACTATTTTTCTTATAGATTATACTTTTTGAAATAACCCTGTATGAGTATTCTTTAGTAATATAATGTAGCTGTTAAATTAGTATTTATTTTAACCTTTGTGCTTGTCCAACCTTTTTTACTGTCGTCCAAGTACACAATCACCTCTCTTCATAAAATTATAACGAATTAGGGTGGCAATTTGTTACACTTCTACAAATATATATACTCCATTCAATAAAAAACACTTTCAAGTTAATTTTATTCCGTCTTAACTTGGAAGTGTTTCATGTGCAAATTATTTCACAGTCTTATATAGTTAGATGGATATAATTATTGTGTTAATTTATACACTTCATATTTGTTCTTTCTTCTATTAAATGTTGTAACAGTCTCCTTCTAATAATTTTCTTAGTGCAATTTTAGCTCTGCTTAACCGTGTTCTAACATTTCCATAACTGATGCTTAGAATATTTGCAATCTCCGTTTCATCAAGCTCATAGTAATATCTAAGTATCACAATCTCAGCATACTCATTTTTTAATTCTATTAATTTTTCTGCAAATAACTCCACATCCTCAAGTCTAATGATTATGCCATCTAAATATTGTTCTACATCAGTAGAATAGCCATCTACATACTCCAATTGTATATATGGATGCATTTGCTTGTATCTATAAATATCAATTGCAGTGTTCCTAACGATGGTAATGATTAAATGCTTAATTTTACTACAATTGACCTCCTCAATCTTTTTAATATGTGTAGCAATCTTTAAAATTGACGATTGGACAGCATCCTGCGCATCATCAGTATTGTTAAGTACACTCATAGCAGTATAATACATTTCTTTATAGTATTTCATGTATATCGTCTCTAGTTTAGTTCTATCTTCTGTTTCTATACTGCTTTTAGAAAAGGGTAACATTTTTCCTCCTCTCTCCACCAGTAAGGAATTCAAGGGATTACAATTAGTAATAGTAATGCTCGATTCTTCAAAAGATACCACTAAACCCGCTTTATGCCGCCATCTTAAGGATTGTGTTCCATTATTATATAGTTAGACGAACGTAATACCACAATGTTCCCCATTATATGTAATATTTCATATCATTCTGCAAATTTTAATTCTGATAAAAGCCAATGGTCTTTAACCTTTTTAAATCTTGCTTCATAATTATATCTATTGGTATTATTATTAGTTACAAATCTTGTTTTTGCTGCAACTACAACACTATCTTCTGAAAATTCCCTGATTTGACTATAGTCAATATATATGTCAGATACTCTAGTACTAAAATTATCTATCTCTTTATACATATAGTTAAGTAGCGCAGTGTCTCCTTCAAGAAGTGGAGAACATTCGATTTTGTTTAGATCTTCTATGTATCCTTTTTTGTTTTTATAATTTCTATTTAATACATTGTTTATAATATCATTTCGCTTATTTAGACATTCATATAGATTATCCTGCCAATACTTTGTAGAAGAAACCTCGGTAAAAGTATTTAGTGCTTCTTCACTTGTGTTAGATTTTACTCTATATATATTTATTCCACAAAATAATACCGTAAACGTACATAATAAAATTGATAAAATAAATCTTATCCTAGTCATAAATTTCCTCCAAGACTAAATAATTTAGTACCATTTATATTTAATTCTTTCCTTATCTTTCTATATTATTCTTTGCCTTTATCTTCAAAATGAAAAATGGCAGAAAGTCTGCCATTTTACATAACCTTTATAGGTAATATATAACTTATTATACCGATCACCAAAGCTGCAACTATTGCACCGAATACTGAAATATGAACCCCAGGTATGATAAACTTTGTCAAGTAAATAATCAATGCTGATACCAAGAAACCTGAAATTCCTCTCCCAAATGGTGATGCATCCATTCCAGTTATCGCTTCTATAATATAATCAAGCCCTACAATTACGATTCCTTGAATCAATGCCACCCAAAAACTAGATATAGAATAACCTGGGGTAAATAGTGATGTGACAATAAGTACTATAGCTACAATAATAAATCTTATAATCAATCCGCCCCAACTCATATCTTTCTTTTGACCTTCATTATCAGTCATAAATATCACCTCCACCATTAATTATTCCCTTATCAAAGATTATTATACTTTTTGTCAAAATAATTTTTACAAAAAATAAAAAACCTAGCAATTTAAGTTGCTAAGTTTTTTTGGTAGCCCCATGGGGACTCGAACCCCAGTTTCCGCCGTGAGAGGGCGACGTCCTAGACCACTAGACCATGAGGCCATATATTATATTTATATCGGCCGGAATCAGCCAACGAAGTTTATTATACTACATAGATGTGTATTGAGTCAATACCAATTTATAAAATAATTGACCGAAACATTATTGATTTTAATAGTGTTTGCCATAAAAGACTCGCATATAATTTACTAAGGTGGTGAATTTATGGATAATAGGGATTTTTATACCTTCAGCGAATACATGAAAAGAGAAGATAATCATCTTACAGCATCCATGGAAGATTATCTAGAAATGATATATAGGCTTTCAATTGAAACAGGGTTTACTAGAATTCATGAACTGTCAAATGCACTGAATGTACAGCCTCCCTCAGCTACCAAAATGGTACAAAGATTAAATGATCTTAATTTATTAAACTATGAAAAATATGGAGTAATAATGCTTAAAGAAGATGGTAAAAAGCTTGGAGAAGCTCTTCTTAATCGTCATATAATAATTGAAAAGTTTTTAAGGCTTTTAGGCATTGAAGATGATGTTTTGCTTGAGGAAACCGAAAAGATTGAGCACACAATAAGCAATAAAACTCTAGAATGTTTTAATAATTATATAAATTTTATAAATGATAACCCTGATATAGGTGAAAAGTTTACTAAATATATAAGTAAATAGTGCCTTGTTTTAGATTGGTTTATCTGCCACTTCATGTTATAATGTAATTGAAGTTATTGTCATATATGTGATGTATTACAATTATATAAGCAAAAGTGATAGATTGTCTGAGTTGATTAGCCAAAATTGTAATTGGAAAGGGTGGTAACTCCATGGCAAAGAAAATATTGACAATTACATTATGTATACTTCTTATAATCTCAATAGGATTAAATATATATCAAAGGAATAAGATTATTTCTGAGAGAAAATCTAATATAAATATGTCGAAGCACTATATGAGGGAATCACAGGCAACATTTTCAAATGCTTTCGATATGGGAGAGGCCGCCAATACAGAAATACTAGAATATATTAAAAATCCAGAAAAATTGAGTAACATTATTGAAGCTATTGAAATGGCAGAATTATACCACCTAGTAGCATCAGACTATGCAGCCAAAAATCAGCTTGACGAAAAGAATTATTCTTCTATTCAGTCACGACTAATATTGAATCGTTATCTATCAGAACTTCGATCATACCGAAGATATCTTCAAAGTAATAAAAATGAACCTTATGAGTTTATAGACCAGATTGCTATAGATATTAACGATTTACAGACTATTTCAAATTGGTTACTTGGAAAATATAGAAACAATGATTTTGAAGTTTACAATGACGACGACTTTTATAATGAGGTTTATGTAAACCTTAAAAGTGATATTAAAAACCGTTATCTTAAGTATTTTAAGTGATGCTAGTATAATTAGACTTTGTTTTTTAAACGAACTCAGGCGAATCATATTGGACTGGTTTAAATTTAAACCAGTCCAATTATTTTATGCAAATGAAAGAATATTAGCCTTGTGTAACATTATATATTTATTTGCATAGTATAAACCATGAAAAAAGTATAAGCATGATATCTAGAACAAACATCTATCATGGAGGTAATACTATGGAAAATACAATTCCACTCTTTAATACTTCTTTTTTTACGGACATTTATAATAAAAATAATCTGTCTGATATTCCCACAAGTACCAGATGCACTGTAAAATCCCTAAATGCAACAGGATTATTAAGAAATAGAATGCTTGATATTGGGATAATCCCTGGTACAGAAATAAAGGTTATAAGAAGAAGCTCAAATAATGATATTGCAGCTTACCTAATAAGAGGAGCTGTAATTGCACTTAGGAAAGAAGAAGCATCGCTTATAAATGTTAATATGATAAATCAACAGGGGAAATACCATGGGGCTCACTAGATATGCAAGCACTAAGGTAGGTATGACAGATATCTTCTATGTTGAAAAGACGTCTCCAAAGGATTTAGTAATAGCTCTTGCTGGGAACCCTAACACCGGAAAAAGTACTGTATTTAATGCACTTACAGGACTTCATCAGCACACAGGAAACTGGCCTGGCAAAACAGTTGCTAATGCAAGGGGAAATTACAGCCACAGGGATAAAAACTTTATATTAGTAGATCTTCCAGGGACATATTCACTTCTTGCAAGCTCTGTAGAAGAGCAGATAGCTAGGGATTTTATATGCTTTGGAAGGCCTGATGCAACTGTAGTTGTTGCAGATGCAACATGCCTTGAGAGAAACCTAAATTTGATTCTTCAAGTAATTGAACTCACTGATAATGTAGTGGTATGTGTAAACCTTATAGATGAAGCAAAAAAGAAAAAAATAGAAATAGACATTTTGAAACTTCAATTAGAACTCGGAGTGCCTGTTGTTGGTACTGCAGCAAGATCTGGAGTTGGGCTAAAGGATCTTTTAGATGCAGTTTATAATGTATCTACTGGTAAAGTAAAAACATCTCCCAAAAGGGTTTTGTACCCTGAAGATATTGAAAGCCTATTAGAAAAGGTAATACCAGAGATAGATGGGTACGTTAATAATACAATATTAGCAAGATGGCTTGCCTTAAGATTTATTGACGGAGATAAAACAATTATAGAATCCATTAAAAACTATATGGCAGATTTTGATGATACTAACAAAGAGAAGGCAGGTGGACTAATTAATTGAAGTATTCGTCAAATATTATAGATATATCAGAAAAAATTAAAAATCAATGTGGAGATACATTTAGAGATAGGATTGTAGAAACTATATATAAAAGAGCTGAGAAAATTTCAAACAGTGTTGTAACAAACAATAAAAAAACTGATTTTGATAAGAAGGTTGATGATGTATTAACATCTAAAGCCTTTGGAATACCTCTTATGCTAGTTCTTCTTGGGATAGTGTTTTATATTACTATTACAGGAGCTAATTACCCTTCAGAGCTTATAGCAAAGTTTTTATTTTGGGTAGAGGATAGGCTTACCGAGCTTTTTACATCTATGAACTCTCCTGCATGGCTTCATGGTGTTTTAGTACTTGGGCTTTACAGAACCCTAGCTTGGGTAGTATCTGTTATGCTTCCCCCTATGGCTATATTCTTCCCGCTCTTTACCCTTCTTGAGGATCTTGGGTATCTTCCAAGGGTAGCATATAACCTTGATCATTTATTCAAAAAAGCATGTGCCCATGGAAAACAAGCGTTAACAATGTGCATGGGATTTGGATGTAATGCTGCGGGAATAATTGCATGTAGAATAATAGAATCACCTAGAGAAAGGCTTGTCGCCATATTAACAAATAATTTCGTACCCTGTAATGGAAGATTTCCTTCATTGATTGCAATATCTAGCATATTCATTGCAGCATCTTTTTCATCAAAGTATGGCTCTTTAATAGCTTCTTTATCTGTTGTAATTATTGTAGTAATAGGAGTATCCATAACACTATTAATATCTTATTTGCTGTCTAAAACACTGCTTAAAGGTGAACCATCATTTTTCATACTAGAACTTCCTCCCTATAGGAAGCCTCAAATTGGGAGGGTGGTGTATACATCCATAATAGATAGAACCGTATTTGTTCTTGGAAGAGCTGCAGCTTTTGCCGCGCCAGCTGGTGCTATAACATGGATACTTGGCAACATATATATTGGAGATTTAAGCATTATAGCTTATATATCGAATATACTTGAGCCTTTCGGTCATGCTCTAGGGCTAGATGGCTTCATAATAATGGCTTTCTTACTTGGATTTCCTGCTAATGAAATAGTGCTTCCAATACTGGTTATGAGCTATTTATCAGCAAGCTCAATGGTGGACTTTGGAAATCTTGATGCTTTAAAGAATATACTTATAAGCCATGGCTGGAACTTTATAACTGCTATTAACTTTATGCTATTTTCACTTTTACACTTTCCCTGTGGAACAACCCTATGGACAATAAAAAAGGAAACTGGAAGTATAAAATGGACTTTAATTTCTGCTATTTTGCCTACATTAGTTGCAATTATTGTGTGCTTTATAATTGCACAGGCATCTAGATTATTTGGAATAATATAAAGCTGTTGATCTTAAACCAACAGCTTTACTCTTTCTTATAAAGAATCCATATCCAAGTTACCGCTTTTAACTAAGCCTTTTAATAATATATACATAATAGATATCTCAATTGGTATAATTATTAATCTTACAAGAATCCTTGCAGGTAAAATTACCATTACGCCTTTATTAAAAAGCATGGATAGCCATAATGTATCAAGAGTTAGTGAACATATAAGTTCAGTAAATACAACTGACAATACCAGCTTTAGCTTATCAGAGCCCTTAAAGTACTTATAAGTAAGAGCTGGTATTATTCCAACTAGGGCTTTAGTTATAGTAAACCCTGGGAAATACGGTGCACCTGATGGAGCTGGGACTAATATAACTCCTATTAAGTCAGAGATTATCCCGGTTATTGCCCCTGATACAGGCCCAAGAATAATACCTGAAAGCATTATTGGAATATCCCCAAAGCCGACTCTTGAAGAAGGCAACAAGTAAAATGATAAAAATCTAGTAAGTATAAAACTTATTGAGGAAAATAAACCAATTAAAACTATCTTTTTTGTGTCAATTTTCATAAGCTTACCCCCTTTCCTTTTTTAGTCTAGCAAAATCGCTACACCTAAAAGAAAGAGACTTGAAGCTTTCTATTAATGTAGCAGCGGACGCGATGATGTACCGCAGGATAAACCCTTTCGTTTAGAGACAACTTCCCATTCTCTAACACTTAACGCACAATCACCTACTCTGCTAGTAACACTTATTTTACACTATAAAGCATTAAATTTAAAGTCCTATTATAAAATAGTCAAATTAAAAATGGCATACTGTAAGGACAACTAAAGTCCCCAAGTATGCCATTTAAATACGTGCTTTATGGTGTAACACGAGTTAATGTTCTTGCAAATGGAATAGACTCTCTTATGTGATCTATTCCGCAAACTACTGTAACCATTCTTTCAATGCCAAGACCGAATCCTGAGTGAGGAACTGATCCATACTTTCTAAGGTCTATATACCAGCTGTAAATATCCTCTGGAAGATTCTCTTCCTTAAGCCTTTCAAGTAAAAGGTCTAAATCATATATACGCTCGCTTCCTCCAATAATCTCACCAAATCCTGGATATAACAGGTCTGCACATTTTACAGTACCAGGCATATCAGGGTCTGGCTGCATATAGAAAGCCTTACATTCCTTAGGATAATTAGTTACGAAAACTGGTTTCCCATCAAACTGTTCTGAAAGATAAACCTCATGAGGTGCGCCAAAATCATCGCCCCACTTTATATCGTCGCCATTTTCTTGAAGCATCTTAATTGCATCAGTATAGGTTATCCTTGCAAAAGGTGCTTTTACTTTCTCTAAATCAGAAGTATCCCTTCCTAAAAGCTTAAGCTCATATTTTCTATTTTCAAGTACCTTTTGAATTACATAAGTAATCATATCTTCTTGGATTTTTAAGCTCTCTTCATGGCTGCAGTAAGCCATCTCAGGCTCTAGCATCCAAAACTCGTTTAAATGCCTTCTCGTCTTTGATTTTTCTGCTCTAAATGTAGGGCCAAAGTTGTATACTTTTCCAAATGCCATGGCTGCTGCCTCAGCATACAGCTGACCTGTTTGAGAAAGATAAGTACTTCTTCCAAAGTAGTCAATCTCAAATAAATCTGATGTACCTTCACAGGTTGATGGCGTAATTATTGGAGATTCAATAAGTGTAAACCCTCTGTCATCCAGAAAATCTCTGCAAGATTTTGTAATCTCAGCACGAATCTTTAGTATTGCATACTGGCTTTTAGACCTTAGCCATAGATGCCTATAATCCATTAAAAACTCTGCCCCATGCTCCTTATTGGTTATAGGATAATCCTCTGACATACTAACTAGCTGCAGGTCAACTACTGATAGTTCATAGCCGCTTTGTGCCCTACTATCAGCCCTAACAAGTCCTATAACTATTATTGAAGACTCCTGTGTAAGCGAGTCACAAACCTTAAATAGCTCCTCACCAACCTCATTTTTAACTACTACTCCCTGTATAAATCCTGAACCATCTCTTATCTGCAGGAATATAATCTTTCCACTAGATCTTTTATTAGCAAGCCATCCTTTAATAGTAACAAGCTCACCTTCATGACTTTTTATACCGCTTATCGTAACATCTGACATTATGTATTCCTCCTAACCACATATATGCTAAGTTTTTTCAATTAGTTATCCCGTTAATTATATTATATATACAAATATATTTCAATAAACATATTGATAAACAAATATGTAGCAAACTTTATGTAACTTTTTATAGAAAATGTATTATTTTGTCAGGAAAAGGCTGAAATTTATCTTATAAAATGGAACTTTTTATGCTACTATAGTCTTATATTATATAGCATAAACTTTCTTTAATATAAATTAAGAAAATACCGTAACTTTAAGTTACGAACATATCAGGGGGGTAATCTCTATGCCTAAAAAAATTAAATATATATTGTTAATCATACTATGTTCATCTTTATCATTAAGCCTTCTAGGCTGCTTAAATAAAGATGTGGTAAAAAACACTAATGATTCAAATAAATTAACAGAAGAAAAAATCAAAAAAGGATATGAGGATGGAAATGTAGGTAAAATAACCAACACTACAAAGTATTATGATAATGTTTTAGGAACAGACTATTTACTCGTTGAATATACCCCCAATGATACAAATATAAGTCGCTTTGATTTCTATAATTTAAAATCAGGAGAAGAGAATGAACTGCCAACAATATATAATGAAAATGTTAAACTAATAAAAATAAATAATCCGGGTTCAATTATCTTTGAAGCAGATGGCAAAGATACTATAAGCAACTATAATGGTTTTCCTAAAACAATAGAGTATTGCAGGGGAAAAAGCAATGATACCTATAAAGGGGATTTTCGTATAGAAGAAAAAAACAAATATTTAAGTATAGATTCTAAAACCACATTTGGTAATAAGCCTAATGAATCTATTTCAGACATAAAAGTGTCCCTAAAGGGTGTAGAGGTATTATTTATGCCTCAACCTGGCATGGAGCAGGAATTCTATGCAGATTATACAACAATCCCCATAACCAATACCTCATATATGCAAAGCAAAAATCAATTAATAGTCGAGTTTAAAAACACAACCATAAACAGTAAAATAAAAAATAAGGTTACAAAAATAAGCGAGGAGAATAATTATATAAGCTCAGTTAGTGTTGAAGAAGGAAATAAGGATTGCAAGTTAATAATTACGCTAAAAGATATGGCAAAATACTATACAGTAATTGATGGTCACGTTGAACCTAAAAAAGATGATTTTCCATATGCAAAAATAGAATTTTCTACAGAGCAAGAAGAATAAAAAATATCCACCGACTAATCCGGTGGATATTTTTTATATATACAATTACTATTTATTTAAAGCTTCAACAACCTTGTTTCCATAGGAAACTATGTCTTCAATGTCCTTATCTGAAGGAACAAAATTAACCCTTATACCTTCATCTACAACCCTAAACTTGAGGCTCTTTAGTCTTTGGTTTATCATGCCTACTGCTTCGCCGCTCCAGCCGTAGGATCCAAAGGCTCCGCCTATTTTGCCTCTATTTGTTATAGGGGATACTTGTGATAAAAGGTCCCAAACAGGCTTTAGTGCATCTTGGTTTATTGTAGGTGAGCCTATTAATAGTGCATCAGAGTTTTCTATCATATCAACTAGTTCACTAATTTCTTTAGAAGTGATATTAAATAAATTAGTCTTAAATCCAGCCTTTTCAACTGTATCCTTTAAAACCTCTGCCATATGCTCTGTATTATTATAGGCTGTAACATAAAATATTGATACTACCTTTTCTTCTCTTGTTTTTAAAGCGCTTTGGCTCCACTTTCTATAAAGTGGTATGCGCTTCTTTGGATCCGTTCTGAGTATAGGGCCATGGCTTGTGCATATCATATCCATGTCAAGGTCTTCTATTTTATCCATGGCAGTAAGTACGTGTTTCTTGAAGGGTCCCATTATTACATCAAAGTAATATTTAAATTCATAGGAGAAGTCCCCTGCTTCGTCATCAAACATATTTTCACTGCAGTAGTGACTCCCAAAAGCATCGCAAGTAAATAAAATTTTGTCAAACTCTGAATACTCAAACATTGTGTCAGGCCAATGCAGAAATGGTGCTGATATAAACTTAAGAGTTCTTTTCCCGAGAGATAACGTCTCTCCATCTGCTACCGTATGGGATGTGAAATCCCCATTAACAATGTTTTTAAGATACATAATAGCTGGCTTTGAACCATATACTGTAGCCTCTGGGTATTCTTCTATTAGTTCTTTTAAAGAACCGCTATGATCTAGTTCAGTGTGATTTACGATTATATAGTCAACTTTTCTATCTCCTATAACTTCTTTAATGTTTTTAATATACTCTTCATAAAACCCAGTTTTTACAGCGTCGATTATGGCCACCTTTTCATCGTCTATTAGATAAGAGTTATAAGTAGTTCCCTTTTCCGTACTCATTATAACGTCAAAAACTCTAAGTCCCGGGTCTTTTACTCCTATCCAATGAACATTATCTTTTATCTTTATCGTGCTCATACAATCACCTCATATTTTAGTATCTTACTTTTATCTTTAAATAATGTATATATTCATTTTACCATTGATTGCATAAAAAACAAGATTTATTGTTTAATAATAATCAATGTCCACCATCTATAAATACAAAAGCTCCCATATTAATTTAAGGAGCTTTTAGCTTTTATATACTATTATTTAAATGTATTTATAATATTGCATAATTCAGCGGTTAATTCATCTGTATTTGAAGTTCCTCCAAGATCTGGTGTTAACACTTTTCCATCGTCTAAAAGCTTAAACACAGCATTTTGTATTAAATCAGCTGCATCGGTCTCTCCAATATACTTTAGCATCTCTACAGAGGATAAAATAATTGCAATAGGGTTTGCAATGTTTTTCCCTGCAATATCTGGAGCGCTTCCATGAACCGCTTCAAATACTGCATATTCATCTCCAATATTCATCCCAGGGACAATTCCAAGCCCTCCAACAAGTCCTGCACATAAATCTGATATTATATCACCATAAAGGTTCTCAGTAACTATACAGTCAAACATTTCAGGGTTTTGTACAAGTTTCATACATGCATTATCAACTATCATTTCATCATATTTAATATCAGTATAGTCTTTTGAAACATTCCTGACTTCCTCTATAAAAAGTCCATCAGATAATTTCATTATATTTGCCTTGTGTATTGCCGTAACCTTTTTTCTATTATTTTTCTTTACATACTCAAATGCTGCACGGGCAATATCCCTTGAAGCCTTCCTCGTTATAACTTTTATTGCATGTACTTCATCTTCATCTACCACCTCTTCTATGCCTGCATATAAATCTTCTGTGTTCTCCCTGAAAATTACAATATCTACATTATCATTTATTGCCTTAACCCCAGGCATTGACTTTACTGGCCTTATGTTGGCATAAAGATCTAGTTTTTGCCTAAGCCCTACATTTACACTTTTAAATCCTTTTCCTATTTGTGTTGTTACAGGCCCCTTTAAAGCAACTTTATTTTTCTTTATGCTGTTTATTACATCATCAGGAAGAGGATTTCCGCATTTTAATAGAGCTTCCTCCCCTGCAACCATAATATCATATACTATCTTAACACCAGTTGAATCAATAACAGCCATGGCTGACTTAGTTATTTCTTTTCCAATTCCATCTCCAACTATTAAAGTTATGTTATGCATATTAATCCTCCATATCTTTGCTACTACTGCTCTTCATATAGTTAATATATCCTCCTGCAAGGAGTACTTCCCTCTCCCTGTCAGATACATCAAGTATAAGCTCAATATCTTTTCCAGTATTTTTATCTTTAGCCATTATATTTTTCTTGTCCTCTATAGAGCTTATTAAATTATCCATCTCAATATTATGATCCATACCTATTTCATCATAATCATCAGTATTTTTAAATATAAGAGGCAGTATTCCACTATTTATAAGATTGGCCTTGTGTATTCTTGCAAAAGACTTAGCAAAAACAGCCTTTATACCAAGATATAATGGAACTAAAGCAGCGTGCTCTCTGCTTGAGCCTTGCCCATAATTATTACCTGCAATAATAATTCCTCCATCTTTTTCTGTTGCTCTTTTGTAAAACTCGCTGTCTACCTGGTTAAAACAAAACTTTGATAGGTATGGTATATTAGACCTAAGTGGAAGAAGCTTTGCATTTGATGGCATTATATGATCTGTAGTAATATTGTCACCAACTTTTAAAACTACATCTTTTGAAATTTTGTTCTTTAAAGCTTTATTTATAGGAAATGGCTTTATATTTGGCCCTTTAATTACCTTATCATCTCCATTTAAAGTAGGCTTTATAACCATATTATCATCAAAGTGTATAATCTCCTCTTCAACATCAAAAACGCTTTTATCCTTTATAATTGAAGGGTCGGTAAGCCTTCCGTATATGGCAGACACTGCTGCAGTTTCTGGACTTACAAGGTAGACTTTAGCTGATTTTGTTCCACTTCTTCCTTCAAAGTTTCTATTAAATGTTCTAAGAGATACACCATCTGTTTCAGGAGCCTGCCCCATACCTATACATGGGCCGCAGCCACACTCAAGTATCCTTGCTCCACTATCAATCAAATTCTTCAATGCACCTGATGAGGAGAGTTTTGATAATACTTGCCTTGATCCCGGGGATATAACAAGACTTACATCACTATGAACAGTCTTTCCTTTTAGTATTTTTGCAACCGTACTTAAATCCTTAAACGAAGAGTTAGTACAGCTTCCTATAGCCACCTGAGTTATTTTGAGTCCTTCTATTTCTTTTATGCTTTTTACATTATCTGGGCTGTGAGGCATTGCAGCCATAGGCTCTATACTAGATAAATCTACGGTTATAGTCTCATCATATACTGCATCCTCATCAGGCTTTAACTCTTTAAAATATTCATCTCTCCCCTCAGATTTCAAAAATTCTAATGTCCTCTCATCTGATGGGAAAATAGATGTTGTCGCTCCAAGCTCTGCTCCCATATTTGTTATGGTAGCTCTCTCTGGAACTGATAAAGTAGCGACTCCATCTCCTGAATACTCAAATATTTTACCTACCCCGCCTTTTACAGATAAAGTTTTAAGAATATAAAGTATCACATCTTTTGCTGATGCTGGTGGGTTTAACTTTCCTTTAAGCCTTATATTGCATATAGATGGCATTGTCATATAATATATACCCTTTGCCATTGCAGTTGCTACATCTAGGCCTCCTGCACCTATTGAAAGGCACCCTATGCCTCCTGAGGTTGGTGTATGGCTATCAGAGCCTATAAGAGTCCAGTAAGGTCTTGAGAACCTCTCTAATTGAACCTGATGGCATATTCCGTTTCCAGGCCTTGAAAAATGTATGCCATATTTTTTTGCAACTGTTTTTATATAAAGGTGATCATCAGCATTTTCAAATCCCGTCTGAAGCATGTTGTGGTCAACATATGCTACGGATAATTTAGTCTTAATTTTATCTATTCCTATTGCCTCAAGCTGAAGATATACCATTGTTCCTGTTGAATCCTGCGTGAGAGTTGAGTCAACTGATATGCATATTTCCTCTCCTTTTATCATATCGCCTGATACCAAATGATCACTGATTATCTTCTGCGTTATACTTTTACCCATGTTCCTACCCCCTATTCATTAATGATATAATTATACCGAATGTGCAATTCCAAGTCAAACCACTTGCATATTTTCTATTAGTTCAATTACCATAATTTATACGTATATTCAGTGTAGTCTATCTTATATATCAAAGTTATATTGTGTGCGGTTTTGGCATATATTGAATCTTATATCTATTATACTTGCATTTATTGAAATAAAGGGCATATCTTTCACTTTGCTTTAGTGTGAAAGATATGCCCTTTATCATATTATTTTCTTACAACAGCCATATTAAGCTTTTGGCCATTTATGTTCCACTCAGTATAAGATAATTCTTCTTTGTTTTCCTCTTTTGCAATATCTGCTAGGGTTTCAGATTTAATAAATTCTTGATTGTTAGTTATAATAGTATTTAGTATTTCATTTCCATAATAGTAGAAATCAATCCTATCTGATACTTCAAACCCTGAGTCCTTACGCATATTCTGAAGTTTACTTATTATCTCTCTTGTATATCCCTCATTTATAAGCTCATCAGTTAAATGCTCATCTAATATAATAGATATTGACCCATATGCTTGATATGAGTATCCTTCAATAGATTTCATTGTAATCTCAACATCCTCAGCAGTAAGTGCTATTTCTTTATCTGATACATTAACAGTAAAGCTTCCATCGGATTTTAACTTTTCAGCTGCTTCCTGTGGAGGTATGCTCTTTAATGCTTCTCCTATTTTAGGAACAAGCTTACCATACTTTGGTCCAAGTACTGGGAAGTTTATCTTAAATCCAAATTCAACATAGTCTTTGATATCTTTCTTAAATATAACTTCTTTTATATTAAGCTCATCTTTAATTATGTCTATATAATATTCTGGAAGGCTGTTATCTTTAAAACTTACATACATTTTTGACAGGGGCTGCCTATTTTTAATGTTAGCTTCATTTCTTGCAGCACGACCAAGCTGTACTATTTCATAAGCAAGCTCCATATCCTTTTCTAGTTCAGTATCTATTAGTGATCCATCAGCTTCAGGGAACTTACATAGATGTATACTCTCTGGCGCATTCTTATCTGCACTCCTTACAATGTTTTGATAAATCTCCTCTGTAATAAATGGTACAAATGGTGCAGAGACCTTAATAAAATTATTTAGTACATAATACAATGTATTATATGCCGTTATTTTATCTTCAGTCATCTCGCTTTGCCAATATCTTACCCTATTTCTTCTTACATACCAGTTAGATAGTTCATCTACAAAGTCAGATAATGTCCTTGCAGCCTCAGTAATCTTATAATTATCAAGGTAGTTATCAACCGTCTTAATAAGTGTGTTTAATTTTGATATAATCCATCTATCCATTACATTTTTGCTTTTAACATCACTGTACTTATTTGGATTAAAATCATCAATATCTGCATAGAGCACATAGAATGCATACACATTCCAAAGTGTTCCCATGAATTTTCTTTGATACTCTATTACTGCATCCTCGTAAAACCTAGATGGCAGCCATGGAGCGGATCCTGCATAGAAATACCACCTAGTTGCATCTGCTCCTTCTTTGTTTAAAACATCCCATGGGCTTAAAACGTTGCCTTTATGCTTTGACATCTTCTGCCCTTTTTTATCCTGTACATGGCCTAATACAATACAGTTTTCAAAAGGTGCTTTATCAAATAAAATCGTTGATATAACAAGTAGTGTATAAAACCATCCTCTTGTCTGATCAACTGCCTCACTTATAAACTGAGCAGGGAATGTCTTCTCAAACTCTTCTTTGTTTTCAAACGGATAGTGCCACTGTGCAAAGGGCATAGAGCCTGAATCAAACCAGCAGTCTATAACCTCAGGTACTCTAGTCATCTCTTTCCCGCAGTGAGGACATTTTAATTTAACTCTGTCAATATAAGGCTTATGAAGCTCAATATCATCTGGAACATTAATTCCTTTTTCTTTAAGTTCTGCTATGCTTCCTATGCACTCCTTATGGCCACATTCACAAGTCCATATATTAAGGGGAGTACCCCAGTACCTCTCTCTGCTTATTCCCCAGTCTATAACATTTTCTAGGAAGTTACCCATTCTTCCTTTCTTTATATTCTCTGGCATCCAATTTATTGTTTCATTATTTGCTATTAGCTTATCTTTAATAGCAGTAGTTTCTATAAACCATGTATCCCTTGCATAATATAAAAGCGGTGTATCGCATCTCCAGCAAAATGGATATGAGTGCTCCATCTTCTCTTCTTTGAAAAGAAGGCCACGTCCTGCAAGTTCCTTTGTTATTGATTTATCTGCATCTTTTACAAATATACCCTTCCAAGGGGTAACCTCTTCTTTAAATTTACCTTGAGCATCTACAAGCTGTACTAATGGAAGATCATACTTTTTACCAAGATTAAAGTCATCCTCACCAAATGCAGGTGCTATATGGACTATTCCTGAACCATCTGTAAGAGTTACAAAGTCGCCAGCAGTTACATAGTATGCTCTTTTTTCAGGCTTAGCATAGTCAAATAATGGGTAATAATCCCTTCCTAATAACTTTTCTCCTTTAAATGTTTCAACCACATTAACGTCTTCTCCTAAAACACTTAACCTTGCTTTTGCAAGTATCAAAAATTGACCTTCAAATTCAGCTTTTACATAGTCTTCATCTTTATTTACTGCTAAAGCAACGTTACTTGGAAGTGTCCATGGGGTTGTAGTCCAAACAAGGAAAAATGTATTATCTTCATCCTTAAGCTTAAACTTAACATATATTGAAGAATCCTTTACATCTTTATATCCTTGAGCAACTTCATGGCTTGAAAGCGCAGTACCACACCTTGGGCAATAAGGAACTACCTTATGTCCTTTATATAAAATGCCTTTATCCCATATAGTCTTAAGAGCCCACCAAACTGATTCAATATAATCATTATGATAAGTTACATAAGGGTTATCCATGTCTATCCAATATCCAACCCTATCACTCATTTCCTTCCATTCACTTGAATAGGTAAACACGCTGTCTTTACATCTTTTTACAAACTTTTCAACTCCATATTCCTCAATCTTAGGCTTACCAGAAATTCCAAGGCTTTTTTCAACCTCAAGTTCAACTGGGAGTCCATGGGTATCCCATCCAGCCTTTCTTAATACATTGTATCCCTTCATTGTTTTATACCTTGGTATTAAATCTTTGACAACCCTTGTAACAACATGGCCAATATGAGGTTTACCATTAGCTGTTGGGGGACCATCATACAGAGTGAAACACTCACAATCTTTTGTCTGCTCCTCTGTTTTTTTGAAAATATCATTTTCTTTCCAAAATTTCAATGTTTCTTCTTCCATACCTACAAAGTTTAGGGATGAAGAAACTTTTTTGTACATAGACAAATATATCTCCTCCTGTCTTCTTGTTACTATTACTATTGCTAGTAATCCTATTAGCAATAATAATATTCCATACTATAAATTTTGGACATTATTTAAAATATTAAAACCCTTCATCCATAATTAACAGGACGAAGGGTTAATTTCGCGTTACCACCTGACTTAGCATATTGCTCGCTCAAGTCGTATAAAAATATACTGACTCTTTTATAACGGAAAGTATCCGGCACCACTTACTGCTTTTTTCAGTGTGCTGCTTAAGGGTGATTTTCGATAAATCTATCATGCCAGGCTTCCACCAACCCTAGCTCTCTTTGTTTCAAGTATGAACCTACTCTTCCCTATCATAGCATTGATTATTAACATTTATCTTTTTTCTATTATATGATTATAATCAGCGTTTGTCAACGGCTATTGCTGTTTTAACATATCCTCAAACTCATCCTCATCAATAACTTTAATTCCAAGGTCTTGCGCCTTTTTTAGCTTTGAACCTGCATCTTCTCCAGCCAAGACCATGCTTGTTTTTTTAGATACGGATCCAGTAACTTTTCCTCCAAGGCTTTCTATAATATTTGCTGCATCGTCTCTTTTGTATTTTGTAAGTGTACCTGTTAAAACAAATGTAAGATTCTCAAATATCTGAGGTCTTTCATCTGAATCTGATTTTGAAGCTGAATCCATGTTTACTCCTGCTTCTTTTAGCTTATGGATGAAATTTATATTTTTATCATTTTTAAAGAAGTCAAATATGGTGTCAGCCATTTTTTCTCCTACGTCCTCAACCTGCAGCATCTCTTCTTTAGAAGCCTTTACAATACTATTCATAGACTCAAAATGCTTAGCTAAATTCTTTGCAGACTTTTGCCCAACAAATCTTATGCCTAATGCATTAATAAGCCTATATATATCATTACTTTTAGTATCTTCTATTGCATTTAATAAATTCTTTGCAGATTTGTCACCCATTCTATCTAGGTTTATTAAATTCTCATATTTTAAGTAGTATAAATCTGCTGCATCATGAATCAGCCCATTGTCTAGAAGAGATGCTATAATTTGTGGCCCTAGCCCATCTATATTCATTGCATCTCTTGATACAAAATGCTGTATAGCTCTTCTCTGCTGAGCAGGGCATGCAACATTTGTACATCTTACTGCTACTTCTCCATCAATTCTTTCAACTGGTGCAGAACATTCAGGACAAAGCTTAGGCATTTCAAAAACCTTCTCTTCCCCTTTTCTATCTTCTAATACGGCCTCTACTATCTCGGGTATAACATCTCCCGCCTTCTGTATTATTACATTATCCCCAAGCCTTATATCTTTTAGCTTTATATAATCCTCATTGTGAAGAGTTGTTTTTGATACCGTAGACCCTGCTATCCTTACAGGTTCAAGTATTGCCATTGGAGTTAAAACTCCCGTTCTTCCCACGTTTACTACAATATCTTTAAGCCTTGTTTTCTTTTTTTCTGCTGGGAACTTATATGCAATAGCCCATCTCGGAGTTTTTGCAGTGCTGCCTAAAATCTCTCTATCAGAAAGTGAATCCACCTTTATTACTATTCCATCTATTCCAAAAGGAAGACCTCCTCTTTTTTCTCCAAGATAAGTAATTGCCTCCCAAGCCTCTTCTATGGTGTCGCACATTATCTTTTCAGGGCTTACCTTAAAGCCTAGGCTCTCTACATATTGAAGACTTTTTATATGGCTTTTTAAATCTTGTCCATTATATCTTTGCACATTAAATACAAATATATCAAGCGATCTTTGGGCAGTAATTTTTGGATCTAGCTGCCTTAGGGATCCTGCTGCAGCATTTCTAGGGTTTGCAAATGGGGTTAGGCCCTCTTCTTCCTGCTTTTCATTTAAAGCTTCAAATCCTTTTTTAGGTAAATAAACTTCTCCTCTTACCTCGAGTAAATTTTTATCATCTATGCTAAGGGGTATACTATTTATGGTTCTTAAGTTTAATGTAACATCCTCTCCTATTGTTCCATCGCCTCTTGTAGCTCCTCTTACAAACTTTCCATCTTCATACAAAAGTGCAACTGATAGTCCATCTATCTTAAGTTCAACTACATACTTAGGAGATTTATTCAATATACTGCATACCCTATTATGCCAATCCTTAAGCTCTTCAAAATTAAATACATCTTGAAGGCTTTGAAGCGGAACCTCATGAACCACCTGTTTAAACTCAGCAAGCGCCTCTCCGCCAACTCTTTGGGTAGGAGAATTTAGTGTTATAAGCTCAGGGTTTTCTTCTTCAAGCTTTGTAAGTTCTCTCATGAGCATATCATATTCATAATCGCTTATCTCAGGAGAATCAAGTACATAGTATTTGTGATTATGATAATTTATTTTTTTCTTTAGCTCTTCTATCCTATTTGCAATATCCATAATCAAATCCTCCTAATCAATAAATTCAATGGGAGCATACTTTGCCATTAACCTTTTTATACCCATATTGTCGAAGGCTACTACTATCTCTGTTTCGCTGCCCTTTTTATCAACTGAAACAATGGTTCCTTCTCCCCACTTGCTATGAATAACCTTTCTGCCTGTTTTAAATTCATGTAAAGCCTTAAGGTTTAATGACGCTATTACAGATACCTCCTTTTGGGTTAAAGAGGCAGGCTTTTTTATTATACTTTCAGTCCTATTATTGTTTTTGCTATTTTTAAAATTATTTTTCTCTTCCCCGCCCTCTATACAATCTAAAGGAATTTCCTCTAAAAAGTCTGATACTTCATAGAATTGAGTTCTTCCATATATCATCCTCTGATAAGCATAGGACATATATAGCTTTTGCCTAGCCCTTGTTATACCTACATAACAAAGTCTTCTCTCCTCCTCCATATCATTGTCATCTTCCATTGCCTGCATATGAGGGAAAATTCCCTGCTCCATGCCTGTCATAAATACTACTGGAAACTCTAGCCCCTTTGCACTATGAAGCGTCATAAGTATTACTGCATGTTCTTCTTCATCAACTTCATCAATATCTGAAACTAGTGATATTCCTTCAAGAAATGCCCCAAGAGACTTATCCTCACTACTTTTGTGAAATTCTTCTGCAACAGATAAAAACTCTTGAAGGTTCTCTATTCTTGCTTGGTCTTGAACATCTTCAGATTTTGATAAAATGTTAATATAGTCTGTTTGATCTAATATATACTTTACAAGCTTTGGTACATCATTTTCACTGCTAATTCGAGCAGCCTCCTCTAATAATTCACCAAACTTTTGAAGTGAAGATAAAGCTCTCTTTTGCAAATCTACATTTTGAGCATCAAGTACTGCTAACATTAAATTTATACCCTTTGAAGCTGCATATTGATCAAGTTTTTCAATGGTTGTTGCCCCAATATTTCTTTTAGGAACATTAATAACCCTCCGCAATGAAATCTCATCTAAAGGGTTCTGTACTAATCTAAGATAAGCTATAATATCCTTTATTTCCATTCTATCGTAGAATTTTGTTCCTCCAACAATCCTATAAGGTATCTTATACCTCATGAACATATCCTCTATAACCCTTGACTGTGCATTAGTTCTATATAAAACTGCATAGTCATTATAAACCATGCCTTCGTCAATTCCCTTTAATATGGTTTGTGATACAAACTTAGCCTCTTCATGTTCATTTGAAGCTTGAAAGACGGTAATCTTCTCTCCATCTGAACTTTCTGTCCAAAGTTTTTTAGGCTTTCTCCCCATATTGTTTTTTATAACTGAATTAGCAGCATTAAGTATATACTTTGTAGACCTGTAATTTTGTTCAAGCTTTATTATTTTAGTGTCTGGATATTCCTTCTCAAACTCTAGTATATTCCTTATGTCTGCCCCTCTCCAGCCATATATGCTCTGGTCATCATCTCCAACAACACAAAGATTCCTGTGCCCTTTTGCAAGGGCTGATATGAGCCTGTATTGGGCATAGTTAGTATCCTGATATTCATCAACATGTATATATTTAAATTTCTTACTATAATAATCTAATGTGGAGCTATCTGCTTCAAATAGCTCTATGGTTTTCATTATTATATCATCAAAATCTAATGCATTACTTTCAAATAGCTTTTTCTGATAAAGAGAATATATCTTAGATACGGTTTCTTCTCTAAAATCATTGTCCTTATCTTTCATATATTTTTCAGGGCTTATAAGCTCATTTTTTGCCTTGCTTATAGAATTTAAGACAAACCTTGTTGGGTATTGTTTGTCATCAATATTAAGCTCTTTCATACAACTTTTTACAAGAACCTGCTGATCAGATGTATCATATATAACAAAATTCTTTTTATATCCTATTTTGTCTATATTATATCTTAAAATACGTACACACATAGAGTGAAATGTACTAATCCACATATCTCTTGCAACACTGCCTACAAGAGCCTCAACTCTCTCTTTCATTTCCCTTGATGCCTTGTTTGTAAATGTTATTGCAAGTATATTTCCTGGATATACATGTTTTTCATCTATAAGATATGCAATTCTATATGTAAGAACCCTGGTTTTACCAGACCCTGCACCCGCAAATATAAGCAAAGGCCCTTCCGTACAGAGTACTGCCTCCCTCTGCTCTTTATTTAATGAATTCGTATCTACCATTATTACCCTCCTAGATTTCCGTTATAAAATATATTATATACTATTTGTCCATGTTAAGGTATTGTTTCGTAAAGACCACATGCTTACCTCTTACTGGTATTATACCCTTTAATAGGCTTTAATATAATTGATATTGCTTAAATAAGGCTATAATCAGCAGAAGAGTTAAAAAAAGTAATACCAATAGGCATTACTTTAAATTTAATCTCTCTAAAATTAAGTTATATCCATCTGAACCATAGTTTAAGCTTTTATTTACCCTGCTTATTGTTGCAGTACTAGCACCAGTTGCCTCTGCTATCTCTATATAGGTTTTTCTTTCATTTAGCATTTTTGCAACCTCTAACCTTTGCGCCATTGCTTGTAACTCATTTATTGTACATATATCCTCAAAAAATCTATAACACTCTTCCGAATTTTTTAGTGAAAGTATTGCCTCAAACAGCTTATCCATTTCTTCTGATTCTAATTTTGAATGGTAATTAGACAAATAAACCACCCCCAATATTTACTTTATTGCTTTAATTTATTGTACCACAGTAACATTATTAACCACAATGGCACCATGGTATTTTAAATAAGCAAAACAAATAATAGCTGCAGCAAATATAAATTATTTATATATTCTGCAGCCATTGCTTTTATTTAATGCTTGATGCTTTTTTATTTTAATTTATCTGTGTAATGCAGGAATTTAATCCCCGTGTTTTCCTCACCAGGCTTAAATTGTATCCTAAGTACAATATCTGATGTTTTATCTTCAATATTGTACTCTATTATTTTTCTATACTGATTGTCAAAGGAAGCATAATATAGTTTTTTGCTGTCCTTAGACCATGTAGAAATATAGCCGCCATTGGAAATAAAAATTGAAGCCTTGTTCATATCAATAATATTAATGGATCTATTCCCATTCTTCCCCACTGTTATAAATGAAATCATGCTATTATCAGGTGAAACTTTTACAGAATCCTTAGCAATACTTTGATCCTTAGTCATCTCAATGGGGTTTGTTCCATCTATATTTGACATATAAATATTGTATCTGCCTTTTGAATTTTGATCACTTAAATATAGCAGTTTCATGCCATCAGGTGAAATAGCAGGAGATAGATTATCCCCGTTATTATTAGTTAACTTAGTAATTTTTTTTGATTGTATATTAAAAGAATATATATCGTGCTTACCATTGATTCCTGCGGAGAATAATATAGCATTGCCCTCTTTTGTAAATAATGGGCTTTCACAGTCATAAACATCATCCGTTATCCTTGTATATGTTTTATCCTTACCTGCTTCAATATAATATATATTATAAAACTTGTCTTCTGACTGTTTTGAAGGAAATGCTATCCACTTTTTATCAGTAGACCATGATAAATATTGATTTTTCAGGCTCAAATCCTTAGTTATCCTTTTTTTATCTTTACCATCAGCATTCATCATGTCTATTTCTTCTTTTCCTGACTCTTTTATTACAAATGCTATTTTTCCCTCATTTCCTGCTGCACCTAATACATTCTTTTCATATATCTTCTCCGCTTTTTTGTCTGATATATCAACGTTATATAATGAATTCTTATCCGGGGTATCCGCATTTATATATACTAGATATCCCTTCTTGTTCTCCTCATCCTTCTCACCTTCTGATGACTTTTTAGGGCTACATGAGCAAAATAATAAAGCAGCTACCAATATTGAAATGAGTATATGCCTCTTTTTAGCCATATTAACACCATCCTGTTTATAATATAACCTGCAAATTTATATATCTATTTTCTCCTATTAAAATCTTTTTAATACTCAAATGGTGCTAAGTATATTCCATCTGTATTTGGTATATTTATATGTTTACAATTTAGTTCCATATATTTAAAATTATGTTATAATAATGACGGGAGTGTAGTAAAATATAACGAGCACTCCAGTGATGTAAAACTAGGAATAATGGCCACAAGTGGCTAGTACTACTATGACATGAACATTTATTATATGACAAGCTAATATTATAAAATGAGGGTGACATACTGTGTTAAAAAAAAATAAAGTAACTTTCATTGTGATGTTTTTGCTTCTTATTGTTAATTTATCTAGTTGTGGGAACAATGATACTTCAAGTAAAACCACCAATTACATTCCTATAATATTCTATACAGCTGATTCTACTAAAGAAGTTAAGGATACAACTACAGCTATAAAAATTAATTTTAATATTACAACAAAAAAACTAGAAAAAGAACCTGCAGAAATATTCAGCTTTGAAAATAGTTCTCAACAAAATTACCAATAGAATTGTGAAAATGAATTACTATTTTCTGACGAATCGAAAGTAGTGCCAATATCTGATAATTTTGTTGTAAGAAAGGATATCCCAAGCCAACAACTAACAAAAATATATGAAATCGATAATACCACTTATAAGGTATATGGAAATAATCAGGGAATTGTTTTACAGGAAAGTTCTACTAATAAAAATGAAAACTTCAATATCAATTTAATAAAAGAAAATAAAGAATACAATAATTTTACTCCAATGACATTATCCAAAACAGGTGAAGACATTATAATATTAGTGCATTATTATCATCCAGTTGAAGATGGTGGTATGGCATCAGGTTTGTACATGGTTGAGGTCGGTAAAAGCGTCAAAACTGATAAAATAGACCTTAGGGGTCAATGTTGCATAAATTATGAAATAGAGCCCGTTATAATAGATGATAACATTTATGTTAATACTTATGGCAATATTGGTTCTATATCAATCTCTAAAAAGTCCTTTAATACTGTTCCTTATTTTGATACCTTAAAAAACGAAGCACAATCGAATCCTAATCTTGCACAAGGTGTTCCCGATTCATTTAAGTATCAACCTGTAATAGGAAAGCTAGGAAATATATTATTATTAAGCTACGGTGGGGAATCTACTAATTATATATGGGGTATACACGCTGATAAGGTTATTTTTAAAATAATAACCTCAAATAGTGATATTTTTGATGATACTGAAAGTAAGATTGGAAGCACAAATAGGGGTATAGAAAAGGTGTTATTACCTAATTGGTAAAGTACGTGATATATTGTTGAGTAATCTTGTTCATTTTGAGCCACTAAAAAATTTTGATTCCTATTTTTTAAAACTAATACAAGCCCTAAATTTTTTTGTCCTAAGTTTACATCTTTAAATTTCATTTATTTAACCTCAAACATCTCTTCCATTTCAGCTATGTCTTTTATATCAACGCTTTCCACAACGCCAAAATCTTGTATTTTTTTATCAAACATTTCAAGTGATTCAATAAAATCTGTTAATGATATTATTCCATCCTCATAGTTCCGGACTACTGTTTCAAGGTCGCTTCCGCAAACGCCTTTTTTCATATTCTTGGAATTTAACAATTTAAATATTTCAGGGTTTATATTCAATCCTATAATATAATACTCATCATTTTTATTCCTAGTAGGCTCATTATATAATTCTCTATATTGCTCTCTGGTTATGGCGCCTATTTCCATTAGTCTCTTAACAATAGCCTTATATGGCAACCTATACTCACAATGCAGTCTTGCAATTAACCTAATAAGGGTAGAATGCTTCCATTTATATAATTGGATTACTCCCTCATTTACTTCTTTTATTTCTTTTTCTAATTTATCTGTTGGCAATAGAAACTCAGCTGCAAATCTATTAGCTTTTAGTTCTCGTATGGTTTGCTTGTCATTTGATATTCTACACAAGTGAACACTTGATTCCTCGTAATAATGATAAAGTTCATGCCCTAAAGCAAAAATTTGATTATCATAATAATCATTTGTATTTAACCCAATAAATTTAGCTTTGATGTTATCTTCCTTAAGGCAAACATATACAGCAGAAAAGAACAACTCCTCATTATTACTATTTTCAATAGGAACATATATTAGCTTTATGCCTTTCTCTCGAATAAACTTTAATATATTATCTCCCATAGGGGCAGTGCCAATGTCTAACTCTCTCCTCTTTTCTTTTGCCATTTCCGACAACTCATAAATTTGTTTTGAGGATAAGCTATTATTATCCATTATAAACTCTCCTTAATTTGTCATGCTTTCTTAAACAAAGCATCATGGAAATCATAGTTTCTAGGCCTTTTTTTTCCTCATCATCTCTAGCCTCACCTTTCATAGCCATAAACACATCTTCTACTTGTTCATCTTCTAATATACTATTAAAGTCTATTTCTAATACATCCAATAACTGCTGTAGCTGACTTAGAGAGGGGACGGTTTTCCCTAATTCAATTCTTCCTATAACTTGCCTATTAATGCCCGTTAATTCGCCTAATTCATCTTGTGTCATTTTTTTTTGCTTTCTTCTTTGCGAAACTAATAATGATAGTTTATCTAAATCTATTTTCTTCATAATTAAATTCACCTCACATAATTGGTACTATATATACCATATATTATGCCCATATTTACTATAATGATACTGCATATATCAATTATGTTCAATATTATTTTAAATATGATATGATGCTAGTATAATATTGTAGGCGCATAACGCTGAACACATTAAAGCAAATATCTGTGATTCCAGTTATTTACAAATTTCAATTTGTC